>NZ_JBXWRL010000004.1:0-213437 GCF_059612885.1 Ruegeria sp. YKSD179
ATGGGAACGGCCCTGGCGCGCTCCGAGTCTGAGACCGATGTCAGCCGCAAGGCCGCCGCTTATGGGATCGAGGCGCATGTGGTCGATGGCATGGACATTGTCGCAGTCGAAGTGGCCGCAACACAGGCGCTGCAGGAAATCCGCGAAACGGGAAAGCCAGTCTTTCTTGAATGCAGAACTTACCGTTTCCGGGCGCATTCGATGTTTGATGCCCAACTTTACCGACCAAAGGACGAAGTTGAGGAATGGCGTAAAAAGGGGCCAATTCTGCGCTTCCAGTCATGGCTCTTAGAAAATAGGCTGATCCACGAAGAAGACATCCGGGAGTTCGAAAAGCAAGCCGATGCCGAAATCGACGAAGCCGTCGCCTTTTCCGAGGCCGGAACCTGGGAGCCTGTGTCGTCGTTAACTAAGGACGTAATGGCGCCATCCGCAACAACTGTTGAGGCCTCTTCCCCTACCGGTGAGCTGGTCGAGACGACCTATCGCGAAGCCGTTAGGGCCGCGATTTCCGACGCCATGACTCGCGATCCCCGTGTCTTCCTCATGGGCGAGGACGTCGGTGCATATGGCGGATGCTATGCCGTCTCCAAAGGTCTGATGGACAAATTCGGCGCGGACAGGTTGCGTGACACGCCGCTTTCCGAGTCAGGCTTCACCGGGGCTGGGATCGGCGCTGCATGTGCCGGGATGCGCCCCATCGTTGAACTGATGACCGTCAACTTCAGCCTTTTGGCACTCGACCAGATTTTGAACACTGCAGCCACCCTCCGGCACATGTCCGGAGGGCAGTTCGGCGTACCGGTGGTCATCCGTATGGCGACCGGGGCGGGCAAGCAACTCGCGGCCCAGCATTCCCATAGCCTTGAAGGTTGGTACGCTCATATTCCGGGACTTAAGGTCCTCGCGCCTGCGACGCTGGAAGATGCGCGCGGCATGCTTTGGACCGCTCTGCAGGATCCCGATCCAGTCCTGATCTTCGAAAACGTTATGCTCTACAATCTGAGCGGTCAAATCGACTCGGGCGCAGGCCCTGTCGACATTTCCCGCGCAGCTATTCGCAGGCCGGGCAAAGACCTGACGCTGATTACCTATGGCGGGTCGCTCCACAAGACATTAGAGGCGGCAAATTCGCTTTCCTCAGAAGGGATTGGCGCTGAAGTCATCGACCTGCGCTCGCTACGTCCGCTTGACGACGAAACAATCATGGGATCGGTTGCCCGGACGCGCCGCGCCGTCATTGTTGACGAAGGATGGCGCAGCGGCTCGCTGGCAGCTGAAATCTCGGCCCGGATCACCGAACAGGTCTTTTGGACGCTCGATGCCCCAGTTGGAAGGGTGTGTTCGGAAGAAGTTCCGATCCCTTACCCGAAACATCTGGAAGACGCCTCGATACCGCAGGTTCCGGCGATTGTCGCGGCGGCCAAAAGTGTGATGGGGCAAAGCTGACATGAGTATCTTTCGGATGCCCTCGCTCGGTGCGGACATGGAGGCCGGTACGTTGGTCGAGTGGTTGATTCAGCCAGGGGACGAGGTGCACCGGGGGGATGTCGTCGCCGTGGTAGAGACACAGAAAGGCGCCATAGAAATCGAGAGCTTTGAAGCCGGGGGCGTCTCAGAATTACTGGCGCAAGTCGGTCAAACCGTTCCCGTGGGAGAGCCGCTAGCCCGTATAGGAGAGGACGCGCCGGAAGTGCCAGCGGTTTTGCCAGACCCGGCCGACACTGCGCCTCCAGACATTCCATCGCTTGGCCCTGATGTGCAAAAGGTCTCGGCCACGCCGCCCAGACCGACGGCAGTTGTGGCAGCCAGCCCGGCGGCCCGCGTTGCAGCACGACATGCTGGCCTGAAGCTGTCTGAACTCCGAGGCAGCGGCCCGGATGGGGCAGTTGTTTTGGCCGATATCGAGATCTTCGCGAAAAACGCGGCCAGTTCCAAACAAGCCACGGACGGCCTATCCGAAATGCGCAAGGCGGTTGCCGCAGCGATGACGCGCGCAAAACAGGAAATTCCACATTTCTACGTCTCGCACACGATCGAAACTCAGGGCCTGTCTGAATGGCTGGCCGCACGCAACAAGGACCGGCCCCCGGCAGAACGGATATTTCTCGGCGCGGCCATCGTGAAGGCCGCCGCCCTCGCAGCGCAGGCCGTCAAATCGCTGAACGGTCATATTGTGAATGGAGAATTTGTCCCCTCTAGCGAGATCAATACAGGAGTCGCCATCGCACTCCGTGGCGGCGGGCTGGTCGCCCCAGCGCTCTTCAACGCAGACCGTATGTCCCTTGAGGAGGTCATGGAAGGGATGCGTGATCTGGTGACCCGTGCTCGTTCTGGACGATTGCGTAGTTCAGAACTGACCAGCGGAACGCTCACTATTTCCAGCCTTGGTGAGAGTGGTGCCGACAGCATGACGGGAGTGATTTTCCCTCCTCAGGTCGCCCTCTTGGCGGTCGGTGCTCCACAAATCCGCCCTTGGGTGGATGGGGAGAAAGTTGCCCCCCGTGAGGTCACGAACTTTGTGCTCTCTGCAGACCACCGCGTTTGCGACGGCAGGCAGGCCTCAAAATTCCTTACAGTGTTGGCCGATAAGCTTTCGAGACCGGAGGAACTATGAACGACAGTGAGATTAGACAGGCTTTTCTGGAGGAAATCCACAAAATCGCACCGGACATAGAACCGGCGGATGTGTCTGATGATGACCATCTGCAAGATGATCTGGAACTCGACTCGATGGATATTCTGAACCTTGTGACGGCCCTGCACGCGCGCTTAGGCGTGTCGATACCTGAGACCGACTATGCCCAGATCGAAACGCTGACCAAGGCGCTTAAGTACTTCGCTTCTAGACACGGGCCATGATTCAAAAAGCCAATTACGTTGAAGCAAAGCGGCAATCGTCGACACGGCAAATTCTGATGTGGGCTGCGTATTCACTTCTCTCTGAATTTAGTGCTTTTCAAAGGTAAATGTCGAGGCAATGAGCGATGTGATTATTCCTCCCACGTAGCGAAGGGGTCTTGTCAGAAGAACTTGGCTTGAGCGGGGCAGGGCGGTTGCGTAGGTTTTGCCCATGACCAAACCTGCCTCTTTCAAGTATTTCAAAACCAGTCCCGAGATCATCCGCCTGGCGGTGATGCTTTATGTCCGATTTCCGCTTTCGCCTCGAAATGTCGAAGACTTACTTCACGAACGCGGGATCGATGTCAGCCATGAAACTGTCCGCTACTGGTGGAATAGGTTCGGTCCGATGTTTGCTTCTGAGATCCGAAGAAAGTGTGTTCAGCAGCTGCGCGCGTTCTCGAAATGGAAGTGGCACGTCGACGAGGTTTTCGTGAAGGTAAATGGCAAGCGACATAATCTGTGGCGGGCTGTTGATCACGAAGGCGAGGTGCTGGAAGCCGTTGTCACCAAACGCCGAAACAAAGCTGCAGCACTGAAATTCCTCAGGAAATTAATGAAGCGGCACGGCAAAGCTGAAGAAGTAGTCACAGATCGCTTCGCATCCTACAAGGCGGTGCTCAGAGAAATGGGTGCGTTGGAAAAGCAAATGACGGGCAGATGGATCAACAACCGCGTAGAGAATTCGCACCTGCCGTTCCGACGACGCGAGCGTGCCATGCAGCGTTTCAGGCGCATGCGAAGTTTGCAGAAATTCGCCGCCGTCCATTCCTCCATCTACAACCATTTCAACCAGGAAAGATCGCTCACCAGCCGAGACACCTTCAAGCTGACACGCAGCGCCGCTCTTGCCGAGTGGCGCGAACTTGACGCGGGATAAAGGACAGTATCACTGGCCTACCAGAGACTGGTTCGAGTTGTCCGGACGCCACTAGGTTAAGGTCGGATCAAAAGAACTAACTTAATTTGGCGACTTCGTGCCCTTCTAATATAATCGCAAGCGCCCAGTATTTTTTAATTTCTTCTTCTGCGGCTTTTGCAGCTAATTCTTCGTCGGGAATGCGCTCGACCCGGAAACCGAATTGTTCGAACCCGCAATTATCAACCCTGCTCAGGATAATTGGGACCACATTTCTTTCTATCGCGGCGGCGCTGAGACGTCTTGCGATTTCACATACGGCTTCTGGCTTTTTGCGGATTCGGATCCCTATATTTGTATGGTTTTCTGCATCACGTTCCCAAAGGGTAGTGGACGGAAGCAGGTCCATATCAGGGAATAGAAGTTCTCCACGCGTCTTGCTCTCTCGGCTAGGAGCGATCACGTCGTCAAGATCTACTGGCCGCTCTGGCGTAGTGTTGCTCAGAATTTTGTACCAACGGTTCTCTGTCATCATTTCTGTCATGTTGTTGCAAGCAATTCAGCGGCGGTTGAGGCGCCCGGTTCGGGCAGTTCAATATTCATTAGCGCAGACCGAAACGTTTCCGCGATTCCGTGATCCAGGAATTCCAACACTGCGCGCTCGAGTTTCATGAATTCACTTTCAGTAATCGTTGCGCAAAGTGCGCGGTCGGACAATGCCCTTGCGCGGCGTTCCTGATCATCCAAATACGGCGCAGACTGTGGGATCAGAATTGACGGAATCTTGTGGTACAGAAACTCATGGACCGAATTATACCCGGCCGCAGATATGACTAGATCCGCGGCCATACACAGCCTGATAGCCTCTTGGGTATAAACCAATTTGGTGTTCTTCCATCCGAATGCTGATGCCTGAACCGTACTTCCGGGCCACGTTACCACGAGATGCAGGCAATCTTCGCGGTTCTCCAGCATCCCCGAAATCGCTTGCAATTGAGCGGACCGATCCGAGGCGACGCCCCCACCCAACATACTGACGACCATTTGCTTAAAGTCACGCCCGAACCTTTCAGCCAGCCGCGCCCGAAGGAGATCCGAGTCTTTCTTTGTTTGGACTATCTGACGAAAAACCGGTCCGACATAGTGAACCTGGTCGCCATAACTGTAAGCATCGTTGAGCTCATCAAATGCTTCAGAGGGTACAATGACCCGGTCGAAGATATCTTTACGGCGCAGCATCGTGTGTCTTGATCGACCTTGCGGCCACAGGCCGCGCCTTATCCAAACCGCCGACAATCTGTTTTCTTGAATTACGCGATGAACCGAGTCAAATACGTAACCTCCGTCAAAGACCAATTTGTCGCCTTTTTGTAAAACACCGCTCAGACGGCGATAGTTCAGGATGTCATTAGCGTTGGAACTGTCCAAGACGTCAGAACGCGCCACCAACGGGACACAGTCGAAGCCTTCGCGCCGGGCAATCGGAACGCAGCTTGGGAATACCGCAAATACAGGTGAGATGTCTGAGGGTAATGCGTTGGCAATAACCGTACACCGTTGCGCATGTCCTAACCCCACACCGTTCGTTGGCAGGAACAAGGTTCTTTGAGTGGTCCGCGAGGGTTGCTGCGGTTTGGCAACTAGGCCTGCTGCAGATTCCAGCTTGGAAATGTCCATGGAACGCAGCCATTGGGATTTCTGCGCTTGTTCTGCGATGAACGAAGTGTTTGGCAGAACCTTGTCAGTCAGGTATCCACCCAGAGCAAAAAGCGATGTTGGTCCTTGTAGTGTTGGGGCGCCGGACGACATAAGAACTTGGTCTTCCGTACAGTCAATCACCAAGCCGCCTGCAGCGATTAATTCAACTGCAAATTCCGCCATCCTGTCTCCGGCAATACCATTTCCGAACATCGCAAGAATGTCGGTTGTTCCCGCCAGAGCAAGCGGCGAAAGATCAGTGTATAGAGTTCTGGAAAGATCGCTGAATTGCGTTTCCTTAAAAAACTCGTTCTGCGCGCCGCTGACGACAAGCTTCAGATTATAGTCACTCTGATTGCTCATCCTGAAAAGACAGGACAAGATTTCTGGGTTGTCCAACTCCATAGAACCCAGGATTGCTGTTACTTCCGTCACTTCACCAATAGGACGCTTAACTGGCCGGAGTTCAGCGACCAATGGGCTTACAGCCGAGTTCAGCATGGGCCTGGGCTGGGTGTCGGTCAGGTCAATCATTTTGGCTTCGCGCCCTAGCGCAAATGCCAGTCGCGCTTTCGAACCAATATAGCTTTGATGGGTCTGAAACCGGCCGGTTGCGATAACCGGAATATCCGGGTCTAGCGCTTTTTGTCTCAATGATGCGAGCAGTTGATCTTCGACTTCCTCGGCACCGAGTACGAAGACGGAGTCGGGTCTATGATCTCCGGGGTCGACGAGAAGCCTGGCCGCCTCATAAAGCCTGCCGCGGCCCGCATCATCTGGTAGATAGTCAGCATCCACGCAGGCATTGAACCCGCGATTTTTTAGTTTCTGGGCAAATATCAACTGAGCATCAAAGGATCGGATCGAGCGTGTGCCAGCCTCAACAAAAATCAAGTTTGCACCCCTTTTTCAGCAGTCAGAATACTCGCCAGTTGCACCCTGAAACTTTGGGCTGAGTAGCGTTCAAGCGTTGCCTGCGACGCAACAACCTGGGCACGATATTTCTGCGGGGATGAAACAAAGTCAGATATGATCTCATCCACTTGGGCAGGTTGACACGGGATTACAGCTTTACCAAAGGTTTTTCCGGTCTTCGGATCTGTCAGCACCACCTTGCCGGCTGCCAGAGCTTCGACAATCACCCGCCCAAAGCTCTCGCGCCAAGTTGGAGCGGTAAAATAAACAAAAAAATCTATCTTCTCGAAAAAGCTTTCGACGCTAATGGCATCGAACGGCAATAGCGTCCAGTGCGGTCGCGAGATACCATCATCCACCATCGCATTTGCGCCTAAAATTACATTCGATTTGGCGTGTTTCGGAAAACATAGATCAAGGTCGGCGAGTGGCGGAAACTTCTCAAAACCGGGTCGCGAATGCCTTCCGCGACGATCCTCAGGCTGATCGCAGGGTTCGTTAAGATCAGCAGCAAAAATATTGAACCAGTCAGTTTCCAAGACGCGCCAATGGTGTGTATCACGGAAATCCGAAAGCCAATTCGTCACGGTTTCGCGGTTATACTGCGAAATCGGTGCGAGGGTCTTTCTAAGCGCTAGAGTCGACTGGTCTATCTGGTCGAGGCAGTTCGACACGTCGAAACCTTCTTCGCCACCCGGACGCAAGAAATTCTCATGCGTTACGAGGATTAACTCCCGCGCGAAGATTTCTGCATCCAAAGATGTTTGAAACTTCAAAAAAGATGGATTGTGCAGAATTACAAAATCGGCGGCGATCCGAGGAGCGTCCCAAATAACAGGCATGTTCAAGTCATCTATCACCTGTCGCAGGATTGGGGCGATATGCTTATGGTCACCGAACATCTTAGACGTTCTCGCATGCACGACCACGTCTGCGAATTCGGCGGCAATGGGCAGCTCTGCGGCAACAGCTGCTGATGTGCCTCCTGAAAACCGGGGTTCAATTACATAGGCAATCTTGAGTTTGCCCATACATTGAATGACATCAAACACGGGCATACAAATCAGTGCTGAAGCGAACTATCAGTTCGCGTGGCCTCTGTGCCTTCTGAAGCAGCGGGGGTGTAACCGTAATCCTCTACCGCGCCGCGAGTGGCTTCTTCACTAAAATTACGAAGTTCATTGGACAACTCATCATCGCCCTGAAGCAGTTCGGGATTGCTCTGCAAATATTCCAAAAGCCCTTGGGTGTTATTGTTTGACAAGAAGTCATCAAGGGCCAGCAATTGTTCCACCGTTATCTCGGCCCGTACGCCGTGATACGTCATCAAAAACGAAAGAGCGGTCACTATGGCAACTAGCTTACTGTTAGGCATCTAAAAAACCTGGTCGATGATTATATACACTACTTTACTTGTTTCACACTCTTTCAGACAAAAACCTGTGCTCAGTCACTGGTCCGTCGCTGTTCTAAGTTTACTTAGCACCCGTTTTTTGAGCAGATCGACTGGATTTGTTTGAGGAGCTTTGCTGCTTACCTTTTTCTCGGCTGGTTTCGCGGCGCTATCACCGGCTAACCACAACTCGATTATACCATTTGGCGTCTTGGAACCGGAATCTGTGAAATCCCGCAACAAGGCACCGGCATCCTTTGCAAGCGCCGCTGCCTTTGCTGCGTCTTGTGGGTGATAGAAACGAACGTTGGATTTATTGATCTCAAAATCGACGCTGTTTGATGCCCTCAAATCATGGCCTGTTGTTTCCAGATTTGTAACGACAGTTTCTACCATATCCTCGGTCAGGCTGCTGGGCGCAAACAATACAAAGCGCGCGCTCTCTTTGCCTGCGGCCGATCCAACAGGCTCCGGAGCCGCGACTGGCTCTGTAGAAGTTGTTATTGCTTCAGACGGAATTGAACTAGGTTGCAATTGGTTTGGTGCCAAACCTTCCGAATTTGGCGGCAAGTCGTTTGTTTCGGTCTCTGAGGGCGATGAAATCGTGGTTAGCCGGACACTCTTCTTCTCAATTGGATTAGGCACTTTAGGTGGTTTGTCGAAATCCAGAACAGCCAATTTTACTGGCTCTGGGGAATTCGGCATAGCCGGGAAAATATCTGATACATCCGGTTTCGATCGAAATGTCAGTGCCTGAGCCTGTAGCGATTGATAGTCTTCACCAAAAGATAGCGCGACGGGCAGAAACGACTGATCAGGCGGATTAGAGGGGGCAGTAGCAGCGGCGGGAATGTCAATTCCTTGAACTACAGCCGCAATCTGATTCAATAAAACGGGTAATGATCCTTGGGCGGTTTGTGGATCAGTGCTTTTCACAAAGCCTGGAATGGAGTCGGTTTGATATGCTCTGTCAGAGTTCATGGTTAACGCTCGAGGTTGTTCAAGCGCCACAAGGTTTCTTAAAACATCCGGCGCGACCCGTAATTGGCCCGGCGCAATTGGCACTCTGTCCACTGACATTTCCGGCAAGCGGGGCGCAGCCACAATTTTGATGGGCGTGTCCGTTGTCTCGCTAAAAACAGATTCTGGTTCGGGCACGAGGGGCGGTGCTTCGATTGCGTCTGGCGAACTGTAGGCAAGATTCTGAACCTTGGTGGGAAATCCGCTTGTCGGAGTTTCCAATTCCCACTCAATTCTGTCTAATCGTGCCGTAGGTTCAACTAATTCAGCGCTTGGATTTACGGAGCTGGCGTTTTCGGAGGCCGTCGTTGATTTCCACTTGGGCAGGACAAAAAAGGCAAAGGACGTTGCCGTCACTATCGCGGCACATCCAAGAGCAACTGCAACTAGACCACTTTTGATGGATCGTCTTCGCGCGAACGAACTGTCGGGAAGCGTGTCGGAGTTTTTCTCTGCCGGGAATTCGTCAAAGAGGCTTGCAACTCTACTCAACGCAATCTTTTCTTGCAGATCGTTTTTCGCACTTTCCAAGTTGGCCTGAGTGCCACTGGGTGGCGAGGCGATCTCACCGCTAAAGTTTTCTATCGCTGTTTTGCGCTTAGGAACGTGGGACGCTGGAGCAGATGAATTATGGTCCTGCCGTTCGGAATTAGTGTTCCTTTTTATTCGCCTTTGCGCGCCGGAAATTGCGTGCGCTAGTACATCGACACCATCCTTAGTCTTAACACGGCCGAATGATGCCGACTCACTTCGACCGGAGTTATCTATTTCTGCCGCGCGTTGCGAGAGTATTTTTTCCCGCTTCTCGCGTGCCTCGTCGACTCTTTCCAAAAAGCTCTTTGAACTGCTTCTTTGAATCTTTTTAGTTGAATCTTCTCCTTCACTTTGTTCCGGTTCAGAATCTAGATTTCCGTCATTTGTCCGGTTGCGGGATGTTAGATTTACTTCACGTTGTTTCCGTGCGAGTTCAAGCAGTTGCTGCCGTTCTTCGGATTGCGAAAAATCATTCATATGCGGCAGGTCTTGGCCACCTTTGTCGGCAACCTTAGGAGGCGTTATGGCGCCGCTGACCTTTGACAAGAATAACCCCCCGAACCTGTAACCGCACCGCATTCAATGCCCACAAAAAAAGAGCAACGGTACCTAAACTCGTCTCCAATAATCTAGCTAAAACCGAACTAATTATAAAAATTTCCCACTTAAAAACAAGTAAGGAGCACTGACCCTTGCGAATGAGTATTCGATGTGTTCTTGAGTCGATTTTGGGTGTCCCTAATATCAGTTGATCAAAGCACCGCAGCGTCAGGCACATTCGTGGCCACAGGTCCGCAACGTCAAAAAATGTCAAGTTTGCGCCAGCGCAGCGCTTGCCGTATTGGGCTAGTGAATGTGTCAAGTGCCAAAAAAGAACCCGCGTCTTTAAAGATTTGTTTTACTTCAAAGTGATTTGCATCAAGATCGAAGCCGCAGGGGGTATTTTATGGACCGCGGCGTATGACCCGATAAAGTAAGATTATTCAAACTACAGAACGTATCGCGCAAAATTCGGTGTGCTCCAATAGTTTGCGAGATCAGAGAGAAGATGTAGTTTATGCTCCAATTGACTTTGAGAGGGCTGTAACAATTACTGATCACGTGTTCATACGGGTTTTGCTTTGCCTTTGTTTTACGTCGCTAATCTCTGCCTGTTCGCGTCCGCCTGAGTTGGTTGGCATAGAAAATCCGGAAATCGACGCCGTGGCACAAATTGGTGTCAAAAAGCAAAAAATCTTTATAGCAACGACTCGTAAGGCTACAAACGTCACTGGGGTCTTCTATTCCGGTGAGAGAGCGCCGGAAATTGGCCTCGCCTCGGTGGATGTGACAATTCCACCAACACACGAAATCGGTAAACTTGAACGGCCAAAAAAACTGCCGCCTGATCCAAATACAGAATTTTCTATAGTCGACCCGATCGTTTATTCGAGTGATGCAGCATTTGTATCCGCGATAAACAGAGAGTTGAACTCGCGCCCACAGTCGCAACGCACCATTCTGTTCTTTGTACATGGTTACAACAACACCACTACAGATTCACTGTTAAGGCTTGCCCAGTTTGTGGAGGACTCGGAGTTTGACGGCGTGCCCGTATTAATGTCATGGGCGTCCGCCGCAAAGACGACTGGATATGTATATGATTTAAACAGCGCCTTGGTAGCGCGGCAAAAACTTCCAGAGATCGCGGGCATACTTCAAAAAACAAACGCGCGCAGCGTGGATGTTGTCGCGCATTCTATGGGTTCTCTTTTGACAATGGAAGGCATAGTCAATTCAGTTCAGACAGGCCGCGCACGAGGCATTACCAGAGTTGACAATATTATGCTCGCCTCCCCTGACATTGATATCGATCTATTTAGATCTCAAATGGAGATTATCCCCCAATCGATCACAGAAAGAATATTCATTCTAACGTCTGAAGATGACGGTGCTCTCAAAACCTCGCGTCGCGTAGCGGGAGGAATTCCCAGGGTGGGCGCATCGGATGCGCAGGAACTGGAAGAGGAATTCGGAGTTCTCGTCATAGACCTGTCCGAAATTGAAAACTCCGATTCCGGGAGTCACAGCAAATTCACAGGATCTCCGGAGGTCGTTCAATTGATCGGACTTGGATTAAATTCCGCTAGCAGATTTGGGACCAGCGCCGCCCCTCCGATCGAGCGTATTTTGGCGAACTCGCCTATTAGAGTGTTTGATTGAAAACAGGTTGTTGAACCATTGCAAGCGTTCCAGTTCGCTAGCAACGAGTCCAGCGGACTACGTTAAGCCTTTCCGCCGCTATTTCGATGCACAACCGAGATAAAGCTTAGTAGCAAAATCTGGGTTCGCCGAAGTGGCCGATGCATTGCGTCTTGTCAGATGAGCCGAACAATCTGATGTAAGCGCTGAAAAAATAACCACATTTGTTGACTTACGCCTTTTCAACACCTCATCAGAAAACGGGTTACGACCCTTTTTTGTATAGTCGACAATCGCTTCTGATGATGCGAATTCGGAAAACCTGCGGGAAACAAGCAACGAAACGTTCCGGTTTAGCTCAAAAAATTCTGCGGTTACTCTTACGGACTTGCACACAGCAACTCATGATCTGAGAGCGGTGACTTTGTCCAGAAACCTAAAGCAACCGTCCAGAACACAAAGGAACCGACAAGGGCAGTACCCCTAAATTCAGCTTATCCGAAGAAATCGATGAGCTGGCGCCTGACCTGACTTTCCTGACTGCCGCTCCTTGCAATCCAAAGCCAAAGGAAACGGCAATGAACTTTTTCGCAAATTTCGACGCAGAAATTCTGGCACGCATCCAATTTGCCTTTACTGTGTCGTTCCACATCATCTTCCCGGCCTTTTCCATTGGCCTGGCAAGTTACCTGGCCGTTCTCAATGCCCTCTGGCTTTGGCGCAAGGACCAAACTTACCTTAACCTTTTCAACTATTGGAAAAAGATATTTGCCGTCGGTTTTACGATGGGTGTCGTGTCAGGCATCGTGATGTCTTACCAATTCGGCACGAACTGGAGCACATTCTCGGACACTGCAGGCCCTGTAATTGGGCCCTTGATGGCCTACGAGGTCATGACGGCCTTTTTCCTTGAGGCTGGTTTCCTCGGCATAATGCTCTTCGGTCGCGAACGCGTCGGTCCCGGCTTGCACATGATGGCCACAGCGATGGTTGCCCTTGGCACTCTGATATCGGCCACGTGGATCCTGTCGGTCAATTCCTGGATGCAAACCCCGGCCGGGTTCGACATCAACGAACTGGGGCAGTTCGTTCCCGTCGACTGGTGGTCGATTGTTTTCAATCCGTCTTTCCCTTACCGCCTGATACACATGGTTCTTGCTGCCTATCTCACGACCGCCTTCGTGGTGGCTGGGGTTGCAGCCTGGCACTTGCTGTGCCGCAATCGAACGGCCGAGGTAACCCGTATGTTCTCGATGGCGATGTGGATGGCCGTTTTGGTCACTCCTCTGCAGATCGTTGCGGGTGACCTTCATGGTTTGAACACGCTGGAGTATCAACCTCAGAAAGTGATGGCGATGGAGGGTCACTTCGATAGCCACCCCGAAGGAGCGCCACTGATCCTTTTTGGCATTCCAAACGAGGATGAAAAGCGCGTTGACTATGCCGTAGCAATTCCGAAACTATCGTCGCTGATCCTGAAACATGACCTGAACGCGCCGATTGATGGGCTGGACACTATTCCCGACGAGGAAGAACCCCCGATCGCGATCGTCTTTTATAGCTTCCGCGTCATGCTTGCTATTGGTTTTGCTATGCTAGGAGTCGGCTTGTGGTCGCTTGTTCAGCGGGTTCGGGGCCGCCTCAACGAAGATCGCTGGTTGCACCGGGCATCCATCATGTTGGCGCCCAGCGGGTTTGTGGCAGTTCTGGCCGGTTGGATCACTACAGAAGTGGGGCGCCAGCCGTACACGGTGTACGGGCTGATGCGGACATCGGAATCCCTTTCACAAGTGGATGCACCTGCTGTTGCAGCGTCTCTGGTTGCCTTCATCGTCATGTATTTCACCGTGTTTGGAGCAGGCACGTTCTATATGCTGCGTCTCATGGGCAAAGCGCCCAAATCAGGTCTTCAGAAAACCCAAAAATCCCTTGAATTCTCTTCCATGGCGGAGGCGGTGTAATGCTTGAGCTTTCGACAATCTGGGCTGGCATCATTGCCTTTGCCGTTCTGACCTATGTAATCCTGGACGGTTTCGATCTTGGAATTGGGATTCTCTTTCCATTCGCGAAAACCGACAAAGATCGCGATGTCATGATGAACTCGGTCACTCCAGTATGGGACGGAAACGAGACCTGGCTGGTCATGGGAGGCGGAGGCTTGTTCGCTGTTTTCCCGCTGGCCTATTCCGTGGTGATGCCTGCGATCTACATGCCCGTCGTCACCATGCTTCTCGCGCTTGTCTTCCGCGGTGTTGCCTTCGAATACCGATGGAGAACAGTGCGCGGGCGCTGGCTGTGGGATGTCGCGTTTCACGGTGGTTCAACCGTGGCCGCCATGTGCCAAGGCATCGCGCTCGGCGCGTTGGTTCAAGGTATCCCGGTCGCAGATCGAATGTACGCCGGAGGATGGTGGGATTGGCTCACGCCATTCTCTCTACTGACGGGTGTGGCTCTTGTAATCGGGTACGGTTTGCTGGGCGCGACATGGCTCAACATGAAGACTACCGGCGGTATTCAGCGTCTGATGCGTTCATATGTCCGTCCACTGATGTTCATGACTCTGGGATTGATCGGCCTCGTCAGTCTCTTGACCCCCTTTCAAGACCCGATCTATCTGGTCAGATGGTTTTCGTGGCCGGGTGTCTTTTTCTCTGCGTTTGTACCGGCTGTTGTTGTTCTCATTGCGTGGATGCTTGATCGGGGCCTGAAGATGCAGCGCGACTATCAGCCGTTTTTCTGCGCCATTGCCTTGTTCATCGTGTGTTTCATAGGCATAGGGATCAGCTTCTATCCCTATATGCTACCTCCAAGCCTAACGATTGCCGAATCCGCCGCGCCGGACAGCAGCTTGGCTTTCGCTCTGGTCGGAGCCGTCGTTCTGCTGCCTGTGATCTTGGCTTATACCGCTTACACATATTGGGTCTTCCGAGGGAAGATTGATCCAGAGGAGAGTTATCATTGAAAACACTAAATCGAGTTTTATGGTTCGGTGCGATCTGGCTATGCAGCGTTTTGTGCTTAGCTGCTGTAGCTTACACAATCAGGTTGTTTATTATGTGAAAATCTTGGGGCGGAAATGCTTGTTGGTTAATGTGAACAGCCGCTAACGCCAAGCGCTGAGATCGTCTGCATTGAAACCATTGTGCCTAAAGCTAAACCTTGGACAGTCCGAGAATATTTTTCCAAAGTTAGTTTCTTGTGGTTTTAACAAGAACTATTCGTTTTTTCCGACCCCGGGAAATTCTGACCCAGTTGCCTCAAAATTCGCCATGACATACCCCGCGTGTTACCGCGGAAATTTACGATAAATCCCTTTGCAGCAACATCAAGCGGGAGATGGAATGTTTATGACAGCTCAGTCCGAAAAACGGTTGCTCTCGCCGTGTGCAGCGAAAAACAGCAAAGAGCCCAACGTTGACGCCGAGGTGAAGTTGTCGCGCTACGTCGCTACGAACGACAGCTTGGAGCCTAAAAGCTGACACAAAACCAGTGCGTTCTATTCCTCCGACAATACCATCGCAAAGACTGAAGATTTGTTCTGAGCGTCACAGCTCTTTGCGAGTTAAAATATCAGCCAAGCACGAACAATGATCTCTAGTACATCGAATTGCTTCGCTTGGCAGGTGGATTTCTTCACCCAGATTTCCAAGCACACCGCCGACGCCACAGACACCCCGATGGACTATGCCATTCCCTTTAACCCGCAGGGATTCGAGCCCGATGTTGCACTTGTAACCTTTCCAGCGGTTGACACCCCTGAGAATAAATTCATTTGCTCGCAACGTTTCGTTTTTACCCGACCGCGTCGTCGTGCGCATGACGGATCGCGGTGTTTCACCAGTCGGCTTGCGCGTTGTCGGCAATCCTTTCGAGAGCACACGCAACTGGTCATCTGTGTAGTCGTAGAGATCTGACCCGAATTCTTGTCGCAACGGTTTTAGAGAGATGGTTGCCGCCGGCAGTGCTGCGCGCAACGCTCGCGCCGCATCCAGGGTTTCATTAAAACTTTGGGGATGCATCGTGACATTGATCTGGACGCTAATCCGGTCAACCATCATTTTCGCAACGCTGATAAAATGATCTAACTCGGCAAATTCAGAGTGATAAGTGAGAATAATGTTGTTCAAACACCCGTTTATCTTTTCCCAAAATCGAAGTGTTCGCGACGCATTACTGATCAGGCTGACTTTGAAATCGTGCTCTGACGCTCGGCGCAGCAAATCCATGATGCGGGGATGCATGGTGGGTTCTCCACCCGTGAATTGGAGCCAGACAACCTTGCCTCGCTCATCCACATAGTGCCGTTGCAACTGATGATACAAACTCAGAATGTCTTCAGTATTTTGCCACTTGATCGATCCGTCATGCAATGACTTTGGGCAATAGCTGCACGCATAGCTGCAGGAATTACCTAGCATCCAGTCAACAAGAACCACCTTTCCATACGCGGGGTCGGAATGATCGATCAGTGTAAACACGTCGTGTTCTTCTTGAATATCTTCCATTCAAATCCAAACAGTTTGCATTAAGGTTACTCAGACATCCTTGTAAAAGGCGTGGAAAGCATTTATGCGGCACTTACCAACCATTACAACCTACCTTGAAATTGGTTCCCGGACAAAGAGTTTACAGGGTTCGCATTTGAATTCATTGATAGTCGTTTACCATTTGCAAAATCTCGCCCCAATGAGTGCTAAGCGAGCCAGATACGCTGCGATCCGACTAACGTCAGCTCAGTCCGCAAAGCGGTCAGCCAAACGATATTGCTCGCTCTGAGAGCGGTTCGTCTGTTGTCTCTGAGTTGAAGAAATCTTTGCAGGAAAACGGCTTATGCAAGATGTGTAAAACTACGCACCGGCGCCACATATTTCCGGCAAACAAGGCAGTAGTACTGAAATTTCTAAAAAATTGTTGAAACGCCATGGTTGTGCGGATGGGATCGCCCCCAACCATTTAGCATCCTGCATGGCTGCGCTCAGCTAATTCGGTGCTAAAGAAGAGCAAAAGAAGGGCAGGGGGTTCAACAATCGAGTTGAAAATTCGCGCCTCCCTTTTCGACGACGAGAACGGACAATGCAGTGTTTAAGGCGGATGCGAAGTTTGCAGAAGTTCGCGTCCGAGCATTCCTTTGTTTGCAACCACGTCCGCCAGCAAAGATCGCCGACCAGCCGAGACACCTTAAAGCTTTTCCGTTCCGTCGCTCTTTCCTTTTGGCGCAGCACAAAGGATTGCTTCGATCGCCTAGCTGAGACTGGTTCGAATTCGTTGGAAAGCGCGGAAAAAATGTCGAAAATTTCAGGTTCAAAAGGAACGCACGCCAAAATTCTGAATCGTTAACATTCCAATTAAACCGGTCGTAGTTTGAAAAGAGCTTCTTCAATATCTGGGATCGACGGCTGATAACTTCTTTCTTCGGCAAATACTTTCAGTTCCTCAAGAATTTCAGGAAGTTCCGATTTTGAGCTGCCCCTTTCAACTTCTACTAAGGCGCGCGTTCTATCAATGTTAAAATTTGTCCACTCTAAGGGCTCGTTTGCGGTATAATCCTCCAACGCTTCCGCGTAATGCAAAGCTCTGTCCAATTCACCGGCGGCTCGGCATGCGTCCATCGCGTCAATGTAGAACATCAAATAATTGTGGCTAACCGCTCCTGCGGCCAGCACATTTTCCGCCTGAGTTAACGCCCACTTGCGGTCGGTTGCAGATTGCGCGGCTAAAGCGCCTGTGCCCAACGCGACCGCGCCAAAAAACGCGGCCCCAACTTCTTCGCAAATTGCGTGGGCCGTCTTGATCAATTCGAATGCTCCCGCGGAATCGCCTTCGACAAAAAACTTGCAATCTGCGTAGCTTTTTAATGCGAACGGGATGAAGCGTCTGGCTCCGATGGTGTTAGCAAGTTCTTCCAGATTTTTCGCGTGTTGCCGTAGGGCATCGTAGTCACCCCTACGTCGCGAAGTCTCCAAAAGCACGGCGTGGCTGGTTAACTGGGCTCTGAAATCTTTAATCTCAGTGGCTTTGGTAATTGCGTCATGCGCACACATATCAGCACCGTCCGGGTCACCTAAAAAGTGCATGGCAAGGCCGGTCATAGGCAAGTTTGCAACCTCAATGCGGCGAAGGGACTTTGATCTTGCGATTTCAAGGCAGCTCGAGAATTGATTGAAAGCTGACCGTATTCGACCGCCGACGTAATTAGCATCCCCCAGTCCACCCAAAGCTTTTGCCTCGGCCTCCAGTGAATTTGCTTGACGAGCATAACCAAGCGACGCCTCATGCTCGGCCATGCAATCACCGATACGGCCCAGCGGAAAGAAAAGATTCCCTCGTTGATAATGAACTTCGGCCAACACGATTTCCATATTGTTCGCCTGGGCTACTGATTGAGCTTTTTCGAGTTGAATGAATGCGTCATCTGCCCGCTCAATAATCCGCATTGCAGCCGCTAACCCCATATGAACGCGACACCTATCTTTGTCGTTGTCGGCGAAGTCCAGTGCGGTTTCGAATGCCTGAATCGACTCAGCATTTTGTCCAAGATCCTGAAGCAAATCGCCACGTAAACAGTTCAGCTCAAATCGCGGTGATACAGTTGAGTTGATTTCCAAGGCGCGCTCCACGGCGCTCAATGCGGCATTGAGGCGAAGTCTTTCTTGTTGTTTCTTTGCTGCATTTAAATATGCACCGGGAGCTTCTGGATCGCCTGCATAGTCGAGGTGTTGCGCGTGAAGAAATTGGTCCGAATTGCGAAAGTAGTCGGCCGCCTTAGTGTGAAAGTCTTTTCGTTGAGTGCGTAAAAGGGTTTCGTAGATTCCGTCACGGATGAGAGCGTGAGCAAATTTGAACTCTTTCCCGGTTCTGCGAAGTAGAGCCTGACCAATCAACATATCCGGTCGAAACGTGTTGCCGCTTATTGCTTCCACGGCGGCATCCGTGAACTGCTGCCCCAAAACTGATGCAGACTGAAGCATTTGCCTTTCATTGAAGGGCAAAGCGTCAAGACGTGCTTGAACGATTGTCTGGATTGATCCCGGTAACTCCCCATCGCCCACTTCGTCGACGTTATAAAGTAGCTGTTCCAATAAAAGCGGATTGCCGCCGGATTTTTCTACACACGTCATAGCCAATTGGCTGTCTATGTTTGCAAAACACTTCGCAAGCTCTCCAGCTTCGTCCGGATTTATTGGTTCGAGTGTCAGAGACGAGATCTCTGCATCTGAGCATTCTTTGCGCCAATCCGAACGAAAAGGATCACCAGAAAGGCGAGTCGTCAAAACCAGCACAACTTTTTCCTCTGCGGTTAGACGCGCAAGAATGGCGGCGCTGTCTAACAAAATAGGATTGGCCCAATGCAGGTCTTCCACCCTAAGCAACACCGGCTTGTCCTGAGCCGAGGCGCGAACCAATTCGGCTAGCGTTCGTTGCTTTCCCGCATTTCGCAACTTGTTATCCATCGCATCGTAGAAACCCTGAAGATCCGGCGATTGGTCAAGGTCAAGAAGATCATTGAGGAATGCGCGGTGGTGTTCGCCAAGTTTTCCAGATGCGATTGCTTGATTGGCGATCTTTGATCTTTGGAGGTCGCTTGCATCTTGCTCGATGGACAAAAGGCTGCGGGTAAGAGCGCGAACCGTATCCCGGCCGGTCATTGTCCCGAAATCCAGCACAACACCAGTGTGCGTCTCAAAACGCATCTCGCGTGCCAGTCTATCGAATTCGTCCAGCAGTCGGGACTTGCCGATCCCAGCTTCTCCTCTGACGATGCATACAGCACCGTGCTCTTCCTTCAAGCAACGATCCAGAATTCTCTTGAAATTTTCGCATTCAACCTTGCGGCCAACAAACGGAAGCCTGTCGGTTTCAGCTAGATCAGCAATTCTGTCCAGCTGCCAAACTGTGACTGGTTCGGGTAGTCCGTCTATTAGTTTTTCGCCCAGACTTTTGCCAATAAATGATTTACCGAGTGCTCGTTGAATTGACTCGGATACATAAGTTTCTCCGGCTGAGGCAAGATCAGTCAGCCTTGACGCCAGATTCACGCTGTCGCCAGTAACCGTATATTCACTATGTTCCGACCCGCCTGTGGCACTTGCCACGACTTGTCCTGATGCGACACCGATATGAACTTTGAGCGGAGGATCCAATTTCTCAACAACATAATGGATTTCGACAGCGGCGCGGAGCGTGCGTTCGTGATCATTAGTGTGCGCGAATGGGGCGCCAAAAACCGCCATAACTGCGTCGCCTATGTGTTTGTCGACTATCCCTCCATAATCAGCGATGACTTCTCCCACGGCGACAAAAAAACGATTTAGCAGCGCATGTGTCTCTTCCGGATCCATTGTAGCCGACAGGGTGGTGAACCCTGAAAGGTCGGCGAACAAAACCGAGACTTGCCGTCGCGTTGTTTCGGGCAATATCGCAACATTTTTAACTTGATTTGGCTCGTCATGTTGCTGCGGTACGACGTTGGAGATTGCTCCCAGAATTTTGCGTCGATGACCAACGGAACGCACACCAATTTCACGAAGATCCTCGCTGGTTAGGTTGGGTAAAACCAGAAGATCAATATCGTTTTCCTCGAATGCTTCGGCATAGCGTCCAAGTTTTAAGTCTTCGAGCCATTCAGAGACAGAGTCCGACATTAGCCTTCCTCCCAGACTGACATTGCCTTCCGCTAATCATACCAAAAAATGATCGAAATTTCTCCTATGACTAGATATGAGACGAATGTGTACTTACCAATCAGAGCCCTTCATTGCGATCTCAACTGATCATCATTCTGTATGGCAAGGGGCTAACTTAATCGTTTACACAACATTTATTATAATCTTTTTGGTTTCCAGCTTTCGAATTAGAACCTGCAGATGGTGCTTTTGAAGCATGTATTTTTTTCGCAATCAGAACGATTTTATCTGCGGCGCGAACGCTTGTGTTTGAGTTGGCGGATGCTTGCCAAAAGCCCAAATTGTGGATTTTTATTTAATGAACTAGCGTGGACATTGCAGACCCTATCGATCCGGGAAAAACGACATGAATTGTCCTTCGCGCTCCATTTTAGAGGCAATTGGAAATACGCCGCTGGTAAAACTTGACCGACTGACAAAACACTATGGATGCGACGGTACGATCCTTGCAAAACTGGATCATCTTAACCCAGGATTTTCCAAAAAGGACCGCGCAGCCTTTGGTGTGATTGAAGCTGCTGAGCGCGATGGAGCGCTGGCGCCTGGGCAAACCGTTGTAGAGTTAACAAGTGGAAATATGGGAACGGGCCTCGCGATAGTCTGCGGCGTCAAAGGCTATCCATTTGTCGCGGTAATGTCGAAAGGCAATTCACCCGAACGGGCGAAAATGATGGCAGCCCTTGGCGCCGAGGTCGTGTTGGTCGACCAATTACCCGGAAGTCGACTTGGTGAGGTTTCCGGCGCCGATCTTGCCGAGGTAGATCGCGTTGCGACCGAGCTGACCTTAGAACGCAACGCGTTTCGGGCTGATCAGTTCCGCCGTGAAGGAAATCCTAGCTCACATGAGCATACGACTGGCCCCGAGCTTTGGAAGCAGTCGGGAGGTAGCATTGATGCGTTTTGTGATTTCGTCGGTTCAGGTGGAACTCTGGCAGGTGCTTCAAAATATCTGCGTGGACAAAACCCAAAGATCCGTTGCTATCCGATCGAGCCTACTGGCGCAGCTGTTATCGCGGGTCAAACCGTAACCAAGCCGGATCATCCCATTCAAGGCGGTGGGTATGCCATGGCTGATCTCGACTTCTTGCGTGGCATGAGTTGGGACGGGTTTTTGCAGATCGACGGTGAAACAGCCCGTCAAACCACCCGAGACCTTGCGCGATATGAGGGCATCTTTGCTGGATTTTCAGCCGGGGCAAACGTTGCCGGAGCAATCGAACTTTTGCGAGGCGCTCATAAAGGTCAAACCATTGCGGTTATCATTTGCGACTCAGGTTTAAAGTACCTCTCAACAGATCTTTTTGGGTGAGGAGAGGAGATTTTCGTATGTCAGCCCGCAGGCGGTTAAGTTCTCAAATGACAGTTTTGGGAATTCCCTTTCAAGCCCGGTTCCCGATTATCGCCGGACTAAACTGATCTAAAGTGGGTCAGGGGTAAATGAATGCAGGAGCGTGCGCAAGTTTCGCCCAATTAATTACCCCGAACACGATCCTCGTGTTAACCTTCCCGTTAATCAAGCTTTAAGGGAACATCAAAACAGATTTGCCACCCGTGAGCCTTCAGGACCCGGGTGGCAACTAAGCAAAACCTATTTGGTTTCTGTGCGAGTTGATCAGTCAAGATGTGAATACATTCAGCAGTACTAGTTAGTTGAACATAACTTTTTCCTGTCCCAATTTTCTGATGGGATTTATCCTTTGTATTCCCTGACTACTTTAACGATCGCGGTCTTCCCTGAATTCGTCCCGGCGTTCTTCGGCGCGGTCTTGCGCGTCTTCAAAGTTGTCTTTCTTGATTGCTCCGCCAACAGCACCGACCGCCGCGCCAGCAGCAGCCCCGCCGACGATGCTCTCGCCTGCAATTCCCGCTAAAGTTGAGCCGACAACCGCACCCTTGATGGCTTGATCGGCGACATAGTCGGCCTGTGCCGTTGCGGCTATGGTAAACAGCATTGCCGCGGAGATCGGAGCGATAAAGGATAATCTTTTAGAGGTAGTCATTGTTTCATCCTTGTTCTGGCAAGCAACCGTTGTGGTTGCCCTGTGCCATTGAACTAGGTGATCAAAAGACCCGTTTTCTTTTGGCGACGGGACAAGGTTTTGTTGATCCTGGACATCCATGAAATGTACTTGAATAGGTTTCTGGACTCGGTGAAAGCGTGCTAACTATTGCTTTCCTAAAACTGCGCAAAGGCTAGCGACCGGACTTTCTGAACTTTGCCGGTGTCTCTCCGGTCCACCGCTTAAAAGCGACCGAAAAGGCGGCCTGATCTGCGAAGCCAAGCATAAAAGCAACGCGTGCAACTCCCTCGCCGCTGCGGAGCATCCGTTTAGAAAGATCGCAAAGCACGCCTTCCAACAATAGTTTGAAACTTGTCCCTTCGGCCGACAGATGTCTAGTCATAGTGCGCCGTGTCAGGCCTAATTCCCCGGCTATTTCGTCTCCATTTGGAATCGGCCCGGGAAGGCGTTGGCCAAGCACGTCTATTATGCGGTCCGAAAGGCTGCGGACTGTATTGGGCTGTGCTTTCAACTGTTCTTCGCCGTGCCTGCGCAGATGACCTAACAGGGTAGGGTCCGCAGTCGGGATCGGGAAAATCATACCGTTAGGCGGTAAGCTCAGTGCGTACCCGGCGTTAAACCCTTCTACATGGCAACCTGCCAGCTCGGCCAACATCCGACAATGATCGATGTCGTCGGTCTCCAACTCAATAAAGATCGGAGTAAGACCGCCAGAGGTGATCTGCTGAACGCGTTTAAAAAGGCCGAACAGTAACATCTCGCGGTGGCGGGGATATTGATGCGATGGGATTACGTTGCTTTCCAGCGTGATTTTTGGCGCTTCAGGTGTACCAACAAAGTCCAGCCGCAAATCAGGGTCTTGCATCGCATAAAATCGCTGCGTCATTTTCAGCGCGTCTTCAATAGTTTCTGCAGCTCGTACGATATAAGCAAGAAGCGTTCCTGGACCTCGCGCCGAAAGACCAACACGGGCGGCGAATGTCTTGTCTTCAAGCACACGGCAGGCCGTTTCGAGTATGCCCGCTTCGTGCAGCAACTCGACAGTTGCATCGGGTCCATCGATGACCTCGGGAGAAGCGCCTGCCATTGCCAGAACTTCAGCAAACGGAATTTGCGCGTTTGGTTCCAGCGCATAAAGACGCCCGACATTTTGCAGTCTGTATGCGCTGACGCGTGGCACCTTTTTTGTCCTCCCCAACCGGCAGGCGAAGCCCAAATCTTCTGCAATTGTCCAGAAGCCAACAACAAATGTCCAGAAGCCTAAGGATCGCGAACGAAGCGGAGGTTAGATCCCGGTCATCAGAGAGGAAAAGGCAATGTTCAATTTCGCAAGGTACTACCGGGTTTTTAAGGCAATCCAAGGGCCGGTCAAAAAAGCGTGGTCCAATGAAAATACTGACGGACCACAAAGTCTGGTACGCGGCGAGAAAACTTCAAAAGGGCGCCCTTGGGATCCCCCCTATGCCCCAACACAGCAACCGTCCAATCCTTCGCAAAAACTAACCTGATTCTGAAATTCCAAACAACCGAAACGCTTCACTCGCAGGCTGCCTGCGTTAGTAAAAGGACTTGAAACATGAAACCACCCTCGTTGCTGATGGCGCCTGTGTTCGGCATCATCTCGACCCCTGCGTTCGCCGCGGGCGGTGACCCCCGCTGGTGGGTCGCGCCTGATCAGACAGACAATTACGCTTGGGTCGGTCTAATAGTCTTCTTTCTTGCAATCCTTTTGGTCGTTCATCTTTATGCGCGCTTTGATCGATATACCGAACACAAGGCAACCGGTACTCCGCTGCGCACAACAATCCCGATGATGCTGACCGTTGCTTTGGCTTATGAGCTGATGCCAGCGCTAAGTCATTTCAGCATTCTATTGCCAGCCGCTTTGCTTCTGACAGCGATCGCCCGTGACTTCATGCTTTGGTGGCGCCCATTTAATGAGGAGACGGTAAAATGATCGAACTGCTCGTCACATCTTTCCCTTTTGTAATCCGCGTAATTTTCCTGAAATGGCGCGGGATGCCCATAACTCTTTACAACGTACATCGGGCTGTCTTCATGTGGTTCGTCCTCGCGCTGATCGTTTTCTTT
Source organism: Ruegeria sp. YKSD179 (assembly GCF_059612885.1). Lineage (NCBI taxonomy): Bacteria > Pseudomonadati > Pseudomonadota > Alphaproteobacteria > Rhodobacterales > Roseobacteraceae > Ruegeria > Ruegeria sp. YKSD179. The sequence continues at coordinate 24,298 of NZ_JBXWRL010000004.1, forward strand.
GCGGTCTTCTACTATTACCCCAAATCCTACACTGGCCTCGTGCCATTCCGCACGGTCCCAGTCGTCGCCGAAAACGGAGGAACGGTCACAAAAGTCTTCGTCAATGGTGGTGATCATGTAAGACCGGGTGATCCGCTTTTCGCCGTCGAGAACACGTCGGAAAAAGCCGCGGTCGAGTTCGCCAAGCGCAAAGTCGAGGAAATCGAAAGCGCCAAGCTAGCCGCTGATCTTCAGGTGGAAACCGCTGAAGCCGTGCTGGATGCTGCTATGACGGCAATGGGACAGGCCGAGCTTGTGCTGATGGATCACCGGGCGCTTCAAGCCAAAGGCTCGTCTGCGTTTCAAGTGAGCCAGCTGGAGAGGGCGCAAGCAATGCTAGACACCCGAGAGGCTGAAGTTGAAGCCGCTGAAACCCAATTGGGAGTAGCTCAAGTCCAAGCGACCGCGGTTTTACCGGCTCAGCTTGCCTCAGCACGGGCATCTCTCAAACAGGCCGAGGTGGAACTGGCAAAAACATTGACACTTAGCTCGGTCGACGGCGTAGTTGAGCAAGTGACCCTTAGTGTTGGATCGCGCGCAGCCCAAGCAGCGATGAGCCCCGCCATGCTTATCGTTCCGGAGAGAAAAGATGTTGAACGTGGCCGAATTGTTGCCGGTTTCTCTCAGGTCTCTCGTACCGAACTGTACGAAGGCATGGCTGCAGAAGTTGCATGCGAAAGCAACTTCAATATTTCGATGCGCAACACCGTCTTGCCTGCGCGGATCGTCCGTATTCAAGAACCCATCTCTTCTGGCCAACTCGCCCCCAGCGGACGTCTGATCGAGCCCGGCGAAAAGGCAAAACGTGGTCAAATCGTCGTACATCTCGATCTCGTGCATCCTGAACACCGCGACCTTTTGGTGCCGGGCAGCGGCTGCATCGTTCAATCCTACAAAACGAATTTGGATGGTGATTTGGAAGGTACAACTGTCGCCCATGCGATTCAGGCAATGGGCATTATCAAAGCTGTCGGCTTACGGATCAAAGCTTGGTTTGGTTTGACTTCAGGAATCGGATTAATAGGTGGCGGACACGCTTGATCTATTTAGTTCACTTAGATCTGTGCCCCGCGGTCCCCGGCTTTTACCGGGGGCCGCTACGGGTTTTTTCTGGGCTCAGATCAATATAAATTAGGTCGGGTTCTCAATGTCTACCTGGCCGAATTGGAATTATTGAGTGAGCGCGTAGAGCTTGGCACGAGTGCGGAATGAAACCGCTAAATAGAAACGTTGGCTAATCCTGTATAGATCGCGCGAAGCCTGAACTTTCTACTGTGAAGACTTCGGTCTGCTTGTCCAGAAATCTACAAGCTGTTCCGCTATTTCAATATGGCGATGAGCGTAAATTGCTACATCGAGTGCAACCCGGCCAAAGCCATTGCTCAACGCGATCAGTTCACCGCTCTCGATTTCTCTGTGTACCATACTGAATGGAAGCCAGCCCACACCAAGACCTCCTAGGATCATTTCTTTTGCACCGCTAGAAAATGCGGTCTGGCACACTGGGTTGCTGCTGAAGTTTGCCGTCCCAAATTGACACTGCGATTTGTTCAGAACCTCTCCGAAATAGCTGTTTTCGGGATACACTATGGCGGGCGTATCCAGTGGGACGTCATGATTATCCCTCACGGCATAACGCAATACGCCTCCAACAACCGGGATGAGGTAATCATGCCCCCAAAGCTCACGGCGCACTCCGGACCCAAATTGCATCGAGCCTACACTGCTCGCCTCGTAGCATAACAAGATGTCTGTATCGCCGCGCAAAAAGAGTGACACACAATCGCTCAGGTTCGCCGCCCGAACGCGAAACCGGATTCCTTTAAAGGTTGAGCGTGCACGCAAAGCCATGTCCGGGAATGTCGAATAAATTGAAGCGTGCGGCGCAGCTATTCCAACCACAGATTCGGCGGGATCATGTTGCGAAATTTTTGTTCGTAACTCATTTAGGTGCGCGATCAGAGAACGAATTTCTTCTTCGTTGGTGGAGAGGGCGGGGCTGATCTCGATCCGATTGGCCTTTCGGTCCAAGACTTCGACGCCCAACCATTCCTCAAAACTGCGAATTCGCCTTGAAAAGGCAGGTTGTGTAATGTTCCGCCGGTCCGCAGCGCGGGTCATATTCCGCTCTTCTAAAAGTGTTAGTACGTCTTCAAACCACGACATATCCATTTTCTGACTCCCTTGGCTCAAACAAATAGTATGGGCAGGCCAAGAAATTAACACTGTTTTTCCACGATATACTTTGAAAAGGTTTGGCTGCACATTAAGAGGGGGGCTGCTCTGTGGCAGACATTGAACAAACCATCGATCGCGAAACGGCGGTCGGGACTGGAATGGCCTTGAGCCTGTGCAAAGAGTTATCTGTCACGTTAGCAAAATTCCCGCGAATTTTGCTGGGGCATCTTCCTACTCCTCTGGAACCTATGGACCGGCTCAGTGAGGTACTCGGTGGCCCGCGTCTATGGGTCAAGCGCGACGATTGTACTGGCCTTTCCTCAGGCGGAAACAAGACCCGCAAGCTGGAGTTTTTAATGGCAGATGCTGTCCAAAAAGGGGCAGACACCATCATCACTCAGGGCGCCACACAATCCAATCACGCCCGCCAGACCGCTGCGGCGGCTGCGAAATTGGGTATGGAATGCCATATTCTGTTGGAGGATCGCACAGGCTCCAATGACCGGAATTACATTCTGAACGGTAACGTGTTGTTGGATCGCCTGCACGGTGGCACGGTGTCTAAGCGCGTTGGTGGCGCCGATATGAATTCCGAAATGGAGAGCCTTGCCGCGCAGCTGCGAGATATTGGAAGGTCGCCTTATGTAATCCCAGGAGGGGGGTCGAACCCGATTGGAGCACTGGGGTACGCGAATTGCGCGCGTGAATTAACTGAACAAGCTGTCACAGCAGGATTGAAAGTCGATGCGCTTGTTCATGCGACAGGAAGCTCCGGCACCCAAGCGGGGCTTGTCGCTGGCCTTGCTGCGCTTCGTAGTGATATTCACCTGCTAGGAATAGGCGTGCGAGCGCCAAAAGAAAAACAGGAAGCCATGGTTTACGATCTGGCAGTTCGAACGGCAAAATTGATGGGTGCGGGTGATCAGATCGATCGCGAAGCTGTTCGGGCCAACTGTGAATATGTCGGTGCCGGCTATGGTCTTCCCACACCTGGTATGATTGAGGCACTAAAACTATTAGCGCGTACAGAGGGGTTGTTGTTTGACCCGGTGTATTCAGGAAAAGGTTTGGATGGCCTGATCGACCAGATCCGAAAGGGCTATTTCGATGGAATGGAAAATGTCGTCTTTCTTCATACCGGCGGTAGTGCGGCGTTGTTCGGCTATCCGGACACATTTGATCTAGCCGGATACACGACCTGAAATTTAACAAAGACAAAAAACTACACAACAAGGAGACCTGCCCATGTCAATAAAAAACACACTAATTAGCGCTGCGGTACTCGGCCTTATCAGTGCACCCGCTTTCGCAGAAGACGTAAAAATTGGCGTGCCATCTTGGACCGGCGCGCAAGCTATTGCCCATGTCCTGGGCGAAATCGTTTCTTCGCGCATTGGGGGAACGGTCGAGTACGTGCCAGGTAACAACGCCACGATCTTCCAAGCCATGGACCAAGGCAAAGGTGATATAGACGTGCACCCAGATGTCTGGCTGCCCAATCAGGAAAGCTTTACCAAGAAATACGTTGATGAGGCCGGTACAGTCACCTTGTCCTCCAACCCCTACGAAGGAAACCAAGGCTTTTGCGTTTCCAAAGACTTCGGCGAGAAGATGAATATTACCGATATTGCTGATCTGGGCCGTCCGGATGTGGCAGCGGCCATGGACAGCGATAGCAACGGTAAGGGTGAGATGTGGATTGGCGCACCAGGTTGGGCGTCCGCCAATGTTAATGAAGTCAAGGTGCGCGACTATGGCCTACTGGACTTCATTGAACCCATCCGCGCAGAAGAGGCCGTGAAAACCGCGCGCATCAAAGACAGCATCGCAAAGGGCGAAGGATATGCCTTCTATTGTTACAAGCCCCATGCAGTATGGTTCATGTTCGATGTCGAGATGCTGACCGAGCCGACATTTGATCCGGCAAAATACGTTATGGTGCAGCCCTCTGACGATCCTGATTGGTACAACAAATCAATGGTGGCGACCAAGGACGCTTTGAAACAAGTTCAGATCGCGTGGTCTAACTCACTGGTAGATCGCTCGCCGGCTATTGCCGAGTTTTTTGACAACTTTGCTTTGACGGCAGACGACGTCAGCTCGCTGGCATTCGAGATCAGTGCAAACGGTAAAGATCCTGCCGATGTCGCCAAGTCGTGGGTGGAGGCGAATTCCGACCGCGTAGACAAGATGCTTGGCCTGTAAAGTACCACAGCGAGATACTCGCCCCCGACCTTGTCGGGGAATAAATTAACAGGACGTCGAGATCCGAGGTCAATCTTGGGTCTCGAAACTATAAGTTGCGAGTCGGGACGACGCCATGAACGCCGAAACAGTTATTGAAATCTCGAACGTTTGGAAGATTTTCGGCGGCAAGCCCGAGGCAGCCTTACAAGCGATCCGCGATCGAGGACTTACGAAGGCGGAAGTCCTGAGCGAGTTCAATGCCGTTGTGGGTGTCGCCGATGTATCTCTCTCTGTTAAGCGGGGTGAGATTTTCTGCGTTATGGGCCTTTCGGGTTCAGGAAAATCCACGCTTGTACGTCACTTCAATCGTTTGTTGGAGCCCACTGCGGGTAAGATCGAGATTGAAGGCATCGATGTAATGGCGCTTGGGCAAAAGGAGCTGCAACAGTTCCGCAATCAGAAGATTGGCATGGTCTTCCAGAATTTCGCGCTCATGCCGCATCGATCAGTGCTCGACAATGTAGCGATGCCACTGGAAATCCGGCGCGTGGCAAAGAACGAACGTATGCGTCAGGCGGCGGCTATTCTTGACATCGTCGAGCTTGGGGCGTGGGGTTCGAAATTCGCGCACGAACTATCGGGCGGTATGCAACAGCGGGTTGGATTGGCGCGGGCCTTGGCAGCGAATCCTGATGTGCTTTTAATGGATGAGCCATTCTCAGCACTCGATCCCCTTATCCGCCGCCAATTGCAAGATGAATTTATTCGTTTATCGAAGATCCTTAAGAAAACCACCGTTTTCATTACGCACGACCTTGATGAGGCCGTTCGGATCGGAGATCGAATAGCGATCATGCGCGACGGCAAGGTGGTTCAAGTGGGAACCGCTGAAGATATCGTGATGCATCCTGCCGATGACTACGTTGCGGACTTTGTTGCGGGGATTTCGCGGCTCAAAGTTGTTCATGCTCATGCAGTGATGCAGCCTTTAGAGGCTCATGTCGCTGCCCACGGGCCAATCCCGGCAGACCTTCCGCGTGTCAACGAAAGCGAAACGCTTAGCAATCTGATCAATCTCGCAATTGAAGGCGATAGTGCCATTCTTGTTGAGGACGGCGGTACTGATGTGGGCGTGATCACTCGGGCTGATCTGCTCCGCACCGTGATAGAAGGAACCGAAGTCTCATGAAGGAAGACACCACAAACCCACTAGAGGATACGACCTCGGCAGCTGCAAAGGCTTATGCCGAAGAGCGGCGGGAAAATATCCGCACCTTCGTAAGGACTTCACCAGAATATTACATCCGGAATTTTGATAAGATTGGCACCTCGGCCCGCTTTACACCCACCTTCAATGTGTTTGCTGGCCTATTTGGACCCATCTGGTTCGGAGCACGCGGCCTTTGGTCCTGGGCGTTACCGTTTTTAATCCTTGAAGCGCTGGCCTTTGTGCAAATAGCGCGAGGTCTGTTCGGTGATCTAGGGGCAGATGCCATGGCACGCATCACCTCCATCGAAGGTACGCTTGAATTGCGGCGCCAACAACTCGCTGCGGCTATTGAAAACAATTCCGATCGGGTGGATGCGTTTCGCCGTACTGTCGAGTCGCTTGAGGCCAATATCGAAGGGTTCAGGGCCGAGGCCGAAGCCGCTGCGGCCCAAGGGCCAACAATTGCGCTGACTGGTCTTGTGATTTTGCTTGTCGTTAAGCTGGTGCAAGCTGTGACGGCCAATACAGCGCTTGAAGCACGTTTTTCGGACTGGCTCAGCGACCGAACAATCCGCTCGGGAATGCCCGTTCAGCAGATAGTTTTTTCAGCCGTCTTCATGGGGTTAATCGTTGCCGCTGCCGTTGTGCACTACAGCTTTCCGGATCGATTTACGCTGCTGACCAATTTTCCGACCGACCCGGATATACGCCTTGTATCGATCGACGGCGTAGAAGCATTTTTTAACTGGGCCGTTCTAAACGGTGAGGCGTTGTTTGATGGAATTACTTATGTAATCCGACTTGTGCTTGACGCTTTGGAAACCATTTTCGTCAGTACACCCTGGATCGTAATTGCAGCGCTGATCATCTTGCTCACATGGCTGACAGCTGGCGTTCGGATGGCGATCTACTCCGGTGCTTTTCTCGCTTACATGGGCTTGCTTGGCTTCTGGGAGAAAGCCATGACAACACTGGCGCTCCTTGGAACTGCGGCTTGCCTTTCTATTGTTATCGGCATTCCGCTTGGTATGTTCGCCGCCCGCCGTCCACGATTTTACGCGTTTATTCAGCCCATCATGGACTTCATGCAGACAATGCCGGCCTTCGTGTTCATGATTCCTGTTATCGCGTTCTTTGGCACAGGAAAACCGGCCGCGGTCGTCACGACGATGATCTTTGGAGGAACGCCGGTTGTTCGTCTCACCGTCCTGGGGCTGCGCGGAGTACCCGAAAGTGTGCGCGAGGCGGCAATTAGCTTTGGAGCTAACAAATGGTATCTGCTAACCAAGGTTGATTTGCCTCTTGCAAGCCCCTCCATCCGGGCAGGTATAAATCAAACCATCATGCTTTCGCTTGCTATGGTCGTGGTTGCTTCGCTCATTGGAGCCAAGGGGCTTGGCGAAGATGTGTTGGAAGCGTTGCAATACGCCAATGTGGGACAAGGTATTCTGGCGGGTTTCTCTATCTTGTTCTGCGCTATGATCCTTGACCGGATCGTACAGGGTCAGCGTAAGTGAACGCGCTTGTCCTTATTCATGGGTTCATGGGCGGTGGCGCGCAATGGGAAGGGTATATAGATGGCTTGGCCGGGCAGTTCGATCTTATTACGACAGATCTGCCGGGTTTCGGCGCAAGGTCTCATCTATCGCCGATCGACAGCATCGATGGATATGCAGATTGGGTTATCGATCATCTAAGAAAAGCGGGTGTCGTTAGGTATCACCTCCTTGGTCATTCCATGGGCGGTATGATTGCCCAGGAAGTTGCCCTTAAAGACAATGATCGAATTGATCGCCTTGTGCTTTACGCTACTGGTGCAATCGGCGTTTTGCCTGGGCGGTTTGAGACAATAGAAGAAAGTAAAAGGCGGGCGCAAGAAGAGGGTTCTGCTGCTACCGCACGACGTATCGCGGCGACCTGGTTTGTTAAAAGAGAAGCGGCAGAAGGTTTCGAGCGTTGCGCGACGATTGCAGCGCAATCAAAATTGCCTGCAATAAATGCTGGGCTTGACGCTATGCAGTCTTGGTCGGGCAAACAAAACTTAAGCCAGATTGAAAAAGAAACTCTGGTCCTATGGGGTGATCGAGATCGAACTTACCCATGGACGCAAATCCAAAAGCTTTGGACAGATATCCCAAATTCTTCACTTGCCGTCGTGCCGGATTGCGCTCATGCCGTCCACGCTGAGAAGCCTGAATTATTCGGGCGTCTGATTGCTGATTTCTTGGCTCGTTGATACTTCAAACCCAACGACCGGTTCATGAATCCGGGTCCGGTAAGTTTGTTGCAAAGGCAAGGGAAGAAGTTGCGACATTGTGAGAACGGTTAGACTCGGCATATCCACCAGAATTTGGAAAAGGACATAGGCCGGGCGTCTCTCGAACAGAGAATGAACGAAGCAGTATTTTGATCCTTCGGCAAAAAATTCTTGCCGCGCAATTGGGAACACAGGCAGGGTGGTTCAGCGACTTTTGGTGAGGCTTTTTTAACGGATGGCAGCACAATCCGAAAACCAAGCAGTCTTCCTTTCTGGGGGACTGATGAGGCACGTAGTAAGAATGTCTCTGACCACCAGCATTGGGTTAATGGCAATCTTTGCCGTTGATTTCGTCGATATGGTCTTCATTTCGATGCTGGGTAACGACGCGCTGGCCGCGGCGGTTGGCTATGCTGGCACTTTGTTGTTTTTCACCAATGCTGTGAATATCGGTCTTTCTATTTCCGCCGGGGCTTTGGTTGCTCGGGAACTTGGGGCAGGTCGCCCGGATGATGCCCGAAAGTTTGGATCAAGCGTTGGTGTTTTGGGTGTATTAATTGGGGTTCTTGTATCCCTGATTGTTCTGATTAACGTTGAATTCTTGCTGTCTTTACTCGGCGCAAAGGGCGAGGTGCTGAGATTAGCGTCTAGATACGTGTCAATAATCCTTCCCACAATGTGGGTCATGTCGGCGGCAATGACTGCCATGGCAGTTTTGCGCGCGCATGGGGATGCAAGAAGATCGATGATGGCGACTATTTACGGGGGTGTTGTAAATGCCGTGCTGGACCCAGTTCTAATTTTCGCTGTGGGTTTGGGATTGGACGGGGCCGCGATCGCCTCTGTTTTGGCGCGGATCACAATGTTGGTTGCGGCATTGCTGCCTGCGCTGCGCGTTCATAATGGGTTTGCGAGGCCTTCGATCCGGCAAGTCACGCGGGACTTTAGTGCTGTTCGAATGATTGCAGTACCAGCAATCCTCACAAATATTGCTACTCCGATTGGAAATGCGATCGTGGTGCGTGAGATCGCTGAATACGGTACCGACGCGGTCGCAGGAATGGCGGTCATAGGACGTTTGATGCCCGTTGCGTTTTCGGTAATTTTCGCGCTGTCCGGTGCGATAGGGCCAATCATCGGTCAGAACTTTGGTGCAGGACAGTACGATAGAGTCAGATCGGCTTTCATTGCTGGTGTAAAGTTTACCGCGACGTACGTGTTGATTATGGCGGCTGTTTTGTTCGTATTGCGTTCACCAATTGCTGATTTGTTTGATGCCCAGGGCGAAACACGTGCGCTAATCTATCTTTTTTGTGGGCCGCTGGCGCTGGCGGCGTTCTTCAATGGCGTAATCTTTGTTACAAATGCCAGCTTTAATAACTTGGGCTATCCGATCTACTCAACTTGGATAAACTGGGGACGGCACACTGTCGGAACGTGGGTCTTCGTAATTATTGGTTCGAAAATAGCCGGTGCGCCGGGCGTGTTGCTTGGGCAGGCTTTTGGTGGTGTTTTATTCGCCGTGATCGGTTGGGTGATGGTCAATCGAGTTATTTCGCACTTGTCGAGGCCCGGCCCAACTGACCCGTTCGCCGATCAAAGGCGCATACATTCACTATTTGGGCGCCGAGGGTGGTAGTTAACGCAACGGCTTAATCTGTCGGAGTCGGCTCAAATCGAGACAGGAATTCCTCTGGCGTTGGTGTTAGACTTTGGTTAAGTCAAGGAAAATGCTACACCAATTGAACGTATGCATTCGATTTTTTGCCACAGCCACGGTGATCCTTTCATTGGTTTCGCTGGGGGTAGCTCATAAATCTGCTAACGAAGAATCTTCTCCCGACTTGGCAGCTTTCATGGCAGCAGGCGGATCGCTGTCAGACCTCTGTGGATTGCCAATCGGCGACGGTCCTTTAACTTTGGTAGACTGCGACGCCTGCCGAATAGCCGACAGCTGTGTGGTCCTTCGTGGCAGCAGCAACGCAGCAATAGCCACCCTTGGATATACCCGAACTTTTACTTTTGTCGCAAAACGGATTGCCCGAACTGCGCCACTCGACGCCACTCGGCTGACCCGAGCACCTCCAAGCGTCTGAATTCATCCATTCAGACAATTACCCCGCCGCCGCCGTGGTGTCGGGCCAAAAGGCTTGGAGGAGCCATCAATGCAGACTGAACCTAATTCTGCGCAGCCCAATGGCGGCGCCAATAAACTCTATTTCGCGGCTTGGCGTTGGCATTTTTATGCTGGCTTGTTCGTGATCCCATTTTTGATGACCCATGCGATCACTGGCATGATGATGCTGTGGATATCTTGGATCGATGGTCGCGATGGAGAACGTACGCAAGTTGCTCCACAAATCACACCAGCGGCCATTTCAGCACTAGCTGAGGCGGCAACCGCCGCCGTGCCGGAAGGTGTTCTTAAGCAGTATGTGGCCCCGCGTCGTGAAGACCTGGCAGCCCTGTTTCGCGTTGACTCAAATGGCGATGCAACCATGGTCGCGGTTGATCCTTATACAGCAAAGGTAATTGAGACTTTTCCTCGTCGAAGTGGTTGGTACGATTTTTTCGACAATATCCATAGTGATCTAAAATTGGGTACAGTCGGAGATCGCATTCTCGAAACCGCGGCCTCGATTTCACTCGTGTTAATAGCGACTGGAATATTTATGTGGTGGCCCCGCGGAACCAGCTTGCGAAGTGTTCTGGTCCCAAGTCTCACACGCGGTCGTGCATTGTGGAAATCTTTGCATGGCGCAGTGGGAATTTGGATTTCGCTTGTGCTGTTTTTCTTCCTTGTTTCGGGACTATCTTGGGCGGGTATCTGGGGTGGCAAAATAGTTCAGGCCTGGAGCCAATTTCCTGCAGAGAAATGGGAAAACATTCCCTTATCGGATGAAACCCATGCCAGCATGAACCATGAGCGACGCGAAGTACCTTGGGCCTTGGAGAAAACACCTATGCCAGCATCAGGGGGTAGTTCCGGCCTCGTGGGAATTTTGGGACCTGTCACAATGGACTTTGTAGACCGGTTCGCGCGCGAAATCGGGTTTGATGCGCGGTATCAGTTGAACTTGCCGCAGGGTGAAAACGGGGTTTGGACACTAAGCCGCGACTCTATGAGTACTGATAGTAATTCCCCAACTACAGATAGAACCGTGCACATTGATCAGTACACAGGCAAAATTCTGGTCGATGTGCGATACGAAGATTATTCCTTGGCGGGTAAGGCCATGGCTGTTGGTATCGCACTGCACATGGGCACACTAGGTTTATGGAGCGTTTTGGCGAACACGATTTTCTGCCTGTGTGTTTTGTTCATGTGCGTCACTTCCATCGTGTTGTGGGTAAAGCGTCGTCCGGTAAACGCAAGACGACTTGCTGCGCCCCCAATGCCCAGCGAATTGCATGTTTGGCAAGGTGCAGTAACGGTGGGCCTGGCACTTTCCTTGGCTTTTCCGATGGCGGGTGTCGCCATTTTGACGGTACTTTTGTTTGATGCCTTTGTGTTGACCTATTTGCCAAGAGTACGTCGCTGTTTAACTTAAAGTTATAGGCGCAGCGTTTTCGCGTGCTGCGCCTTTCAACTGCCAGTGGCCTTGTTTTGATAGGCGGATATCAAACTTTCACCAGTATCGAAGAACGACTCGGCACCTATCAAATCGCTGACACCAAATTTGTCGAGCTGGGCTTTGACATCAGGTTCCAGCATCAGGAAAACAAGCTGTATTTTGTTCCTTTTCAAGAACTTGAAAATTGATTTCAATGTATAGCCAGCAGTGAAGTCAACTGTATCTATTGCAGACGCGTCTATGCAGAACCAATTAATCTTGTTCGAAGTTGATTGCACGATGCTTGTAACTTCTTCCGTCAGGCGCTGAGTGTTGGCATAGTACATCCCGTGAGAAAATCGGTAGATAACAAGACCCGGTAAAATCTGATTGGGCTCAGCCAGAGATTTGGTGTGCCACCCTATTTTCTTTCCCTGCACAATCACTGAATTCTTGGGCCGATAACCATGTCTTGTATGATCAATTAAGGACAGTACCATCGCGAAAATGATGCCTTGCTCGACGCCGACGATCACCACCACGCCGGTTGTCGATACGGCAATCCAAAACTCGGATCGCGCCTGTTTATAGATTTTCACCAATCCACGAAGGTCGATCAGGTTAACACCGATTAAAAATACAATAGCAGACAGGGCGGCGTTTGGCAGGTAAGCAAGTGGCGCAGTCAGAAATAGGATGACGACCAGAACAATAAGTACCGTCGTTAACTGTGCGATCTGGCTTTTTCCCCCAACACTAGCGACCATTTCAGTCTTTGTTGGACTGCCGTTGACAACGAATGTACCGGAAAAAGCCGCCCCAAGGTTAGCTGCGCTCAATCCGATTAGATCGTTGTTTTCGCTGAACTTGTCATCGTAACGCGCGGCGTAGGCACGCGATGTAGCTGCACTTTGCGCAAGAATGACCACGAAAATTGCCAAAGCTGTCGGCAATAACTGCTTAATCAGCGCCCAGCTCCAATTCACCTCTGGGATCGCAAGGGCAGGCAGACCACTGGGAACGGGACCAAGTACAGCAATTCCCGAAGCATCGAAATCCAAGAACCAGCTTAAACAGATAACCCCGACTACGGCTATCAAAGGGCCAGGTACTTTACGGGATAGTTGCCTTCCAACTAACACGACCAAAAGCACCGCAATAGAAATCGCCACTGTTGGCCAGTAAAATTGATCAAAGTTCTGAACGAAACTCCACAGTTTGTGCAGTGTTCCATGTTCTGATGCTTCAATCCCCATCATTGGTGGGATTTCGGTCGATGCCACTTGGATTCCTACTCCTGTCAAAAATCCGACCAGCACTGTTCGGGAAAGAAAGTCGGCCAAAAACCCAAGGCCAATAATTCGAGCTGTGATCAAAAGAACACCTGCCAATAGTGCCAGCAGCGATGCCAGCGCCAGATATTCGGACGAGCCAGCAACAGCCATTCCCGCCAGTGCGGAAGCCGTAATCGCCGCAGTTGCGGAATCCGCACCGACAACCAAATGCCTCGACGACCCAAAGATCGAAAACAACGCCATCGGTATCAGGATTGTATAGAGGCCGGTAATTACCGGTGTCCCAACTATCTTCGTGTAGCCCATGACTTCGGGGATCGCGAGGCTCGCAAATGTGATTCCAGCAAGAATTTCAGTCGGCAGAGCAGGGCGATCAAATGGTAGAACACCTTGCAGAACGGGCAGCCGAAATCGATTTAGATCAGATCCCCGTTTTCTCATGTGTTCACCCTTACTGCTTGATATCCAGATTAGCCGATTCAGATGATAGAAAAATCTTTGGCAATGAGCGAATTGAGTTTCCCATTCGATACTGAGTCAATGGTGAGCCCATTTAACAGTGTGCGAGCAACGGGTCTTTTAACTTAAGCTACGGCTGAAACCCGTCCGGAACTCCAAATGGCGGTTCTTCGACACTGGTACCAGTCAATGCGTACAAAAAGGCCACTAAATTGCCGATTTCTTCGTCTGACAAGGTTACTGGACGAATGTCGACTGTCGATCGAACACGCTGCATTTCTAACTTGTCTTGCCAAATTATGAAATCTGCGCCTTGCAACCAAGGCACGGGCGGCAGGTTAGCGTCGTATTCAGCCCAATTTTCAAAGCTGACTGCTGGATCGAGATGGTGCCTGACGACGCTCTCCAAGTCGGGGAAGGCACCGTTGTGACCGTAAGGTGCGGTTAAAGCTACATTGCGAAGCATCGGTGTGCGAAAGCGATAGGCATCTTCCAACCTGTTGCTTTCCCCCATGCGACCAACATCGCGGGCGTATGGATCCCATTGCCGCGTCCTACCCGGACCGAAAGGTGGAATGCTTAACGCATGAAACTTTTGGTCCGACATTAAGGGGCCGGAGTGGCAGGTTGCGCACTTGGCTTTACTATAAAACAGGTCCATCCCTTTTTTCTGCTTTGGCGACAAAGCTATGGTGTCACCGGAAAGGTACTGATCAAAGGGGCTGTCGGTGCTGCGCCATTCGAGCGCCATAAAAGCAGCAAGTGCGTTCACAACCTGAACAATCGTTATTTCATTGGGTGTGTCTACATCATCAAACGCTTCAACGATGGCTTGCCCGTAAAGCGGATCCGTTCGAACGCGTTTTGCAATGATAGGCCAGCCTTTGTCGATTCTGTCATGAACAGCACCTGTAACTTCGTTTTCAGCAACATTTCCGGCCATTTCAAACTGTGCAGTCAGAGGAAACAAAGCCTGTGCTGCGAGCAGCGAATTCAGTCCTTCCGGCAGCCATTCTTGCGCAGGTGAGTTGAAGCCGTTTCCGTAAACATCAGAATGGCTGAGGCGTCCGTCATGAAACAGAGTATGAATTTCCTTTGCGCCAAGGTTCCATAAACCAGGCGAGTTTCGCGGTATGCGTTTGCGAATTTTATGCCGGCCTTTTCCAGGTGTGCGTTCCGGTCCAAGTCCTTCGCCGCCCTCTCCGATGCCAAGAGATAACCCGTCGGAAGTGCCAAAGTCGGGGTGATGGCAATGGGCGCAGGAGATATTTTGATTTCCAGATAAAACCGGATCGTAAAAAAGCTGATGACCGACGGCAGCCTGTTTCATATCAAAGGGGATGAAATCTTCATCTGTCAGCGGCCGAGGTAGCTCTTGTGACGTTGCTGGTACAGCGAACAGGAAAGCAAAACACAAATGCGTCAGTACATTTTTGCCTTTTGTCTTATTGCAACGCCGACGCTGGCTGAACTTGAGGGCGCGCGTGACTTGATGGAAGCCGGAGAGTTTGAAGCCGCCCGAGACGAACTGATGCCAGCTGCGCGCTCGGGTAATGCCGAAGCGGAAGAATTGATTGGCGTGATGTATGGTTTGGGGCTTGGAGTGGAACAGGACTATGAACGAGCTTTTGAATGGTATTTGCGGGCTTCTATGAAAGGACATCCGGGTGCGCAATCGGGCATCGGCTGGTATTACGAGTTGGGGCTCGGTATGCCCGCGCCAGATCTTGTACGCGCCTACATGTGGTACACGCTCAGCGCTATCGGTGGCGATCCCGACGCAGCGATCAGCCTTGAAGAAATAGTCAAGAAAATGACGCCAGAGCAGATCGAACGAGCTCATATTCTAGTAAACGACTACAAAGGGTGGATGTACCCGTTTCGATAGCGGGGCCGGACTGTAACAGCCCGACCCCGGTAGGTCAGTTCAGGTCTGCATCGCGCGATGCGTTGACCTCCGCCTCGGCTGCAGCCACAGCCTCGGTCAGAGCTGAAAACACCTCATCTCCGCGGCCCACGTTAGACTGGAACCATTCGTAGACGGGCGTAGCCGCCTCTTTGAAGGCTGCTTTCTGCTCAGGGGTCGGAACGTACAGATCACCTCCGCCAGCTACGAAATCCTCGTATGCTTGAATGGATTTACGTTTTGGCGATGCAAAAGTAGCCTGCTGCAACGCATAAAATCCATCAACTACGACGCGTCGCATGTCTTCTGGAAGTTCCTGGAACTTCGCGTTGTTCATCCACCAGAGAGCGCCCATATAGGCATGACCATCAAGCGTGACGTATTGAAGCCCTGCATCAGGGAACTTCATTCCCATGATGTCAGTAATACCGTTCTTGGAACCTTCGACGACACCTGTTTGAAAGCTGGTGAACAGCTCTGGCCACGGGATAGGTGTTGGTGAAGCGCCCAAAGCCTTTACAAGCTCCTGCGGAAGGTCCGCTACCACGGTGCGGATCTTCAGACCTTCCATATCTGCTGGCTCTGCGATCCGGCGCTGAGTGTTGGCAAAGTTGCGCCAGCCGCCAGTATTTCCGATTGTCATCAAGCGGATCGCGCCGCCGGAGTCTTCCAATGCCATATCGCGCATTTTGCGGGTGAAATCACCAGATAGAACGTGTTCGGCAATCCGGTCATCGGCCATCAGATAGGGCAAGTCCAGAACCTGAACGTACGGGAAAATACCGGATGCACCACCAGACGTCGAAATGTATATATCGATTGTTCCGTCAGCGACACCTTGCAGACATTCCGCGCCATTCGAACAAAGCTGAGTACCAATGAAGAGTTCGACTTCGATCGCACCGTTCGAGGCGGCCTCAACATAGTTTTTGAAAACGATCAATCCGTCATAGTCTTCATCGTTTTCATTTGAATTCGCCGTCGCGCGCAGTGTGTAATCTGCAGCCGCAGCTGCAATGGCGGATGCTGCAACCAGCGAAGTGGCCACCGCGGCCGATTTAATGAATCTTCTGAGCATGCGTTTCCTCCCTGTGATACTCAGTTAGTTAGCAAATCCCGTTATTCTCGGGATCGTCATTGAGATTGCCGGAACATAAGTAATCAAAAAGATCACTATGATTTCAACAGCCAGAAACGGCAGAATGGCCTTTGCGATGGTTTCGACTTTTTCGCGCGAAACAGCGGCAGCGACGAAAAGGACTAAACCCATGGGTGGCGTAGCCAGACCGACGGTCAAGTTAACGCTCATGATAATGGCAAAGTGGATAGGGTCTACACCGAGACTGGTAAAAATTGGTGCCAAGATCGGGCCGAGAATAATAATCGCTGGACCAGCGTCCAAAAACATACCCACGATGAACAACAATAGGTTGATCAGGAACAGCAGAATAAGCGGGTTTTCCGACAGGCTGAGGATAAGCTGGGCCAATTGTTCTGGTGCATGGCTTAGGCTCACTACGGTTTTGAAAGCCATCGCCGCACCAACAAGCAACAATACAACAGCGGAAGTCAGACCCGCATTGCTAAGGATTTCGGGGACTTCTTTGAGCGTCAGGGTGCGTAAAACGAAAAAACCGATCAAAAATGCATAACCAACGGCAACAGCGGCGGCCTCCGTCGGGGTAAATATGCCGCCCAAGATACCGCCAAGAATGATTACTGGAGTCAACAAAGGGAAAAACGCTTTAAGGCTTGCCTGACGACGCTCGCCCCATGTGTATTTGCGGCTTGCAACTGGGAAGTCATAACGGTCGGCCATTACCTTGATCATCAGCATCAAACCGACACCCACCATTACGCCAGGTACGATTCCTGCTAAGAAAAGGGCGGCAACACTTTCGCCCATGACATACGCGTAGATGATCATGATGCCCGAAGGCGGAATAATCGGTCCGATTACTGAGCTGGCCGCTGTAATTGCAGCAGCAAAACGGCGGGTATACCCCTGTTTTTCCATAGCGGGAATCAGCATTGATCCCAGCGCCGAGGTATCTGCGACGGCCGACCCAGAAAGACCTGCAAAAAGAATGGAACTGAGAACGTTTACATGCGCCAGTCCACCACGTAGATGCCCCATCAGTGCTTGACTGAATTCAACGAGGCGTATGGTGATCCCACCTCGATTCATAAGCTCTCCGGCGAGCATAAAGAAAGGGATCGCCATAAGGGGGAAGCTGTCCATACCGTTGTAAACATTTCGATACAGCAGCGTGATGTCGTTGGTTTGGCCGTTTAACCACAACAAAATTCCCGGCGCAGCCAGAAGGGCAAAAAAGACCGGCAGACCGATCATCAAAAAGACCAAGAATGTCGGAAGGAACCAGATAAGCATTTATTCAGCTCCTACTGGGGCGTCGGCGATTTCAGGCAACATGTCACCGCCACCCAACAGTGTGATTACCGCCCGCAGGATAAGTTCAATGTTGACTGCGATCAGAAGGATAACACCAACCAACAGTGAGGCCATCATCCAGCTGCGTGGAATTCGGTACCATTCGTCAAATCCAATTGACGTCGGAAGATACAGTGCTGCGGTCGCGAATTTGCCACCAAAACCGGTGACTTCGGACCATCCTATATTTACGGCAACCAGCAAGACTACCAGGGAAACGACAAGCAAGAAGATGTTCAGCAATTGTCCGAAAACTCGAGGCAGCATTTGCGGAACCATGTCGATCGCTACAAATCCGCCACGACGGAACGCAGTTGGCGCCATCAGACCTGTCATCCACAGCATGCAAAATCGCGCAGCTTCATCCGGCCAGGGCAGGGCGTTACCTAGAACGTATCGAAAAAACACCTGAATCAGAATTGCTATGACCATAACGGCCATCGCAACGACCCCAACCGCACGGCCCAATCGCAGCGCGGTTTCATTTACATACGCGATCGGTGCAAGGACCGATGTTAATCCGCTCATGCGGATCCTCCCTTATTTGGTCACAGGTTAAACCCCGCAACACTTACCGCGCTTATTGGTGCGCGAATTGGCCGAGTTTCCCGGCGTAGAAGGTCAGGGCGTTTCCGTCCGCCATGCTGGCCCTAAGAACCTTCCCTATTACAATAACGTGGTCACCCGCGTCGTGATACGCATGCCGTTCGCATTCGAATCTTGCCAGACAACCTGTCAGTAAAGGTGTGCCATTTTCACAGCGATTGTGTTCAATCGCTTTCAATGCAAACGCATCTTTAGAGCAGCCATAGCACAGCTCTGCCTGTTTCGACGATAAAACGTGAACGCTGAAGTGTTGCGCTTTACGAAAATACCGAAACCTTCGTGAGTTTCTGTCTCCCGCCCACATGATTAAAGCCGGGTCCAATGATAGTGAGGAAAAGCTATTGGCCGTGATGCAAATCGGCCCGTCATCGCTGTCGCAGGTGACAACGGTTACTCCGGTTGCAAATCGACCAAATGCGTCCCGTAGGGTTCGGGTATCATCCTTCCGGGGAACAAAAGTGTGCGCCATGTTCGGGGTGATTGCGTTCATCATGGTACCTCATGGCCCAGCGCCGCCTCATACAGGCGGAACCAGGTTTCCCGATCCAGATCGACCTTAAGCGCGTCAGATATGCGCTTTATCCGATCCAGATTGTTGGTGCCGAGAACCGGCAGTATCTTTGCAGGATGGGCAAGCAAAAACGCAACCGCTACAGCAGCGCGGTCTACGTCGAACTCTTTCGCAATCTCGTCGGCAACGACCCCGACCGGCGGGTTGCCGGACATTAGCATGCCTCCACCCAGCGGCGACCAAGCCATGACAGGATGGCTATTTTGTTGATGAAATGCCAAATCCCCATTGGTGAACGGAGCGATTTCGCCCAAAGAAATCTCGATCTGGTTTGTGACCAGTTGCGATTTCATTGCGGATTGCAATAGGTTCCAATCCCAAGGCCGAAAATTCGACACACCAACTGCGCCGACCTTGCCACTGTTCACAACTTCGTCCAAAGCCGCCCCGGTTTCGTTGTGGTCCATAAAGGGGTCGGGGCGATGAATCAAAAGAAGATCGATATGGTCGGTGGCCATTTCCGAAAGAGAATTATCCACCGACTTCAGAATATGCTGCCTTGACGTGTCATAGTATTTGACTTTGACATCTGAATACCGCCCGCACGGAGCAACGATATCGCACTTGGTCACAATCTCCATTTGCTGACGTAGGCGAGGGTTGGCGCGTAAAGCGTTCCCCAAAACGGCCTCGGCACCATAATCGCCATAAATATCCGCTTGGTCGAAAGTCGTGATGCCTTGATCCAGACAGGACTGAATCTTGGCTTCGACGTGAGAGGCAGAGGTGTCATTATCATCACCCAGCCGCCACATGCCGTAGACAAGACGGCTCATCTCAAGCGTTTCGGATAATTTAACGCGTTGCATTAGCGACGGACTCCATTGCCTAACGGGGTAGCAGGGGTTTCAGTAGGAACTCTTCCATAAGCTTCTGGAAGAGAGCAGGTTTTGAGGTTTGGCATAACGCGGGTGCCAAAATGCCGCGCCTCATCCAAATGAGGATACCCCGAAAAGATAAAGGCGCGGATCCCCATCTTTTGGTATTCCTCGATCTTTGTCATCACCTGATCGGTGGATCCTACCAGAGCAGCACCGCAGCCTGAGCGTGCCCGGCCAACGCCAGTCCACAGGCCAGGTTCAATATAGCCATATTGGTCCGCCAGATCACGGTTTTTGGATTGATGTGAGACGCCCAGCGAAGTCGCATCCAATGCCCGCTCACGAATGGCGCGGCCATATTCGTCGTCAAGTTTCGACACGATAAATTCGGCGTATTCCTGAGCCTCTGCTTCTGAATCGCGAACAATCATGTGAACACGCAGGCCGTAATCCAGTGTGCGACCGCACTCATCGGCCACGGCATGAACCGCTTTCATCCGCTCAGCCAATTGATCTTTGGTCTCTGGCCACATCAGGTACACATCGCAATGTTCACCGCACAACTGCAAAGCAGGAGGCGAATAGCCGCCAAAGTACAGCAGTGGCCCATCGATTTGGTAGGGGCGTGCTGGATCAGTGGTCAGTCCGGAAAAATTATAAACCTCGCCCTGATGATTGATCTCGTCTCGCGTCCAGGCCTGCTTAAGTATTTCGACTACCTCGCGTGACCGCTGATAGCGATAGGCGCTTTCAGCCTTTTCGCCCGGAAAGTCAGAGGAGATAATGTTGACGGTCAATCGTCCTTTGAGCATGTGATCAAGTGTTGCAACCGTTCGCGCAAGCATTATCGGCTGCATCTCACCACAACGTACAGCCGCTAAAAGGTTGATCCGATCAGTTATGGGCGCGCAGCCCGCAACAAAACTCAACGTGTCTTGGCCGACTTGATAGGATGACGGGCACAGAATATTTCGGAAGCCTTGAGCTTCTGCCTCTTTCACAATGCTCGAGCAATGTTCCCAACTTGACCGCAAATTACCGTCGGGTACGCCGAGAAATTGATAGTCATCTGAACATAGCGCAGCAAACCATGATACCTCAGCCGCATCCAGATCAGGGGATGTGATTGGGACGATTGTCATTTGGTTGGGCTCCGAGATGTTTTTTGCATTTACTCTTGCGTAGCAATCACTTTGATGTAGATCAATAGTGTATCAATTTTTCCTGCGACCGAGTGAAGCGCCCCTCGTGACACAAGCTGACAGAAATCCGAATGCCCTTCCGATTTATATCCAGATCGCAGAACTGCTGATCAGGGATATAACTGCTGGGCGTTTGATAAAAGGAGAGCGTCTACCGCCGGAACGCGATATGGCTGCGGATATGAATGTATCGGTAGGTACATTGCGAAAATCGCTGGCCGAGCTTGAAAAAAAAGGCATGTTGGAGCGTATTCAGGGCTCCGGAAACTATGTATGCGAGACCGGAACACATAACAGCGTCTACGCGATGTTCCGCTTGGAGCTGCCCGAGGGCGGAGGGTTGCCAAGTGCCGATATTCTTTCCGTCGATCATCTTGTAAAGCCTGCCGATCTAGGAGATTTCGGGGAATCGGACCGTGGCTCACGAGTACGCAGGATTCGCTATCTCAATGACACAATTATTGCTCTCGAGGAGATCTGGCTGGACGAATCAGTTGGACTCATTGATGAGCAGCTGCTGTCAGACTCGCTCTACCGTTACTATCAACACCAACTTGGGTTCTGGATTGCCCGGGCTGAGGATCGAGTGACGATTGGATCGCTGCCTGATTGGACGCCAGCCGAATTCACAAAGCCTGCTGGACACATTGTGGGTTACATCGAACGGTTCAGTTGGTCTGAAAAGGCCGAACCTGTCGAGTTCTCAAAAACTTGGTTTGACCCAGATCGAGCAGCATACGTGCAACGTCTTAAGTAAATAGAATGAGGGATATCGCATGACCCGGACCATAAATTACGGGCTGATCGGATGCGGAATGATGGGGCAAGAGCACCTACACAATATAGCATTGCTTGAGGGTACGCGCGTGTCGGCCATATATGAGCCTGACACTGACATGGCTGATATTGCGCGGCGGATTTCGCCGGGCTCAAGGTTGGTGGCATCGATAACCGATTTGTTGTCAGTAGAGGATTTGGATTGCCTTGTGATAGCAAGCCCAAACCACTTGCACGTTCACCAGATTGTTGAAATCGCCAAAGTCCGCCCTTTACCGTTGCTGGTTGAGAAACCTTTGTTCACAAACCCTGCGGACGCTGATCGATTGCTGGAGATCGAAAAAACATATCCGCATCCGATTTGGGTAGCGATGGAGTATCGGTACATGCCGCCCATTTCAGCCCTAATCGCCGAAGCCAAGGATGCTTTGGGCGGGATCAAAATGCTATCGATCCGAGAACACCGCTTTCCGTTTTTGGACAAAATCGCCAACTGGAACCGATTCAACCGCAATACGGGGGGTACATTTGTCGAAAAATGTTGCCATTTCTTCGACCTCATGCGGCTAATTCTAAATTCTGACCCCGTTCGAATTTATGCCAGCGGAGGGCAGGCAGTTAATCATTTAGATGAAGAGTATGACGGTGAAACGCCCGATATTTTAGACCACGGTTACGTAATCGTCGATTTTTCCTCGGGTGCCCGCGCTATGCTTGAATTATGCATGTTCGCGGAAGGATCTGAATACCAAGAGGAAATCGCCGCTGTAAGCGCCCAAGGAAAGATTGAGGCGTTGGTTCCCGGTCCGGCTAGATTTTGGCCCGATCATCTTGGTGTGCCGCCAGTTCCAAAACTTGTCGTCAGCCCGCGAAAGCCAAAGGGACCAATTTCCAAGGATATACCTGTGGATCCGCGCCTCTTGGCTGCGGGGGATCACAATGGCTCAACTTATTTTCAGCATCAGGGCTTTCTTGAGTTGGTGCGCGGGCACCGGACCGTTCCGGATGTTACTTTGAACGATGGTATCTGGGCAGTTCAAATGGGAATTGCCGCGCAAGAAGCACTTCAAGAAGGCAAAGCCATACATTTCAATCGTTAAGAGCTACTGACGTGTTTTAGAACGGTCGACAACGGTAAATTCGTTCAGTGTTTCGACGCTTGTCTGCGGTCGCCTGCAACAGCAAAGGCCTAGTGTTCGTAAAACCGTTAACAAAACTGTCAAGTTGATATAACCTCAAGTTGTTATTGAAACTTGTGAACCGGTTAGCGTTGTGAGTCAGTCGATCTATGAAAAATACGGCGGGTTCAAAGCCATAAGCCGTATAGTGATAACTTTCTACGAAATGGCCCTGGACTCCGAAGAGATTGGGTTTCATTTCGAAAATATTGATTTGCCAAGACTAATCGACCACCAAACGAAGTTTGTATCTTCGCTGGTAGGAGGACCAGCGTCGTTCAGCGATGACCGGATCGAGGCGGTACACCGACATCTCAATATCTCGCACGCGCATTTCGACGAAATGTCTGCGTTGTTCAGAGAAGCCCTAGAAATGCATGGTATGGCCGAAGAGGATGTTAATCTTGCCATAGACGCAATTGAGGAAAAGCGCTCCATCATCGTTACGCGGAACGCCGCATGAGTATACTAGCCATAAATGAGCAGTTGCTGCGAGCTATTGGAGTGGGCGTCGCTGTTGTTCGCGCCTCGGACCTAAGTTTTGTTTTTCACAATGGCCCCTTTGCAGAGTGGTTTGGCTCGCCGGAACCAGGCCAGTCTCTGCTGGACGTGCTACCGGGTCTTGACCCCAAGGAATTGGACGATGTCAAACAATCCGGGCTTCGTTACTCTGTCGAGTTGCAGATCAAACCGCGACGCCGAACGTTGATTTTTGCAACCGCGGTCTCATTGGCAAACGGTCTGGAAGAACAAGTGCTTGTCGTAGAATGTCAAAATATCACGAGGATACGTGAGTTGGAGAGCATGATTGACAGCTATTCAACTATGGTCGAGCGCAATACTCGTGAACTGGAGCGTGAAAAGGAAAGGGTTGAGCGCCTTCTGCTGAATTTGATGCCCCGCGCCGTTTACGAAGAGTTCAAGACATTTGGCGTAGTTACGCCACAGTTGTTCGATCAGGTTTCGGTCGTAATGCTGGACTTCGTTGGGTTCACGGATTTTGCTGCCAAAACCGATCCCACTGTCACGCTAAGCGAATTGAACGATATATTCACTGCATTCGACCGTATCGTTGAGCAGTTCGGCTGCGAAAGGATAAAGACCATCGGCGACGCCTATCTGGCAGTGTCGGGAATGCCTGATGAAACACCAGATCACGCCACGGCAGTCGCCCACTGTGCGGTCAGATTTCTGCGGTACTTAGAACGGCGAAATGAAAGCCATCCGCACAAGTGGCAGGCCCGTATCGGGTTGGGTATGGGCGCCGCCGTAGGCTCGGTCGTAGGAATTCAGAAATACGTTTATGACGTTTTTGGCCCTGCAGTGAACATAGCTTCCAGATTGCAAGTATTCGCAAACCCGATGAACATCGTTGCGCCCGCAGAAATGAAATACGCATTGATTGATGAGTTTCAAATAACAGATTTGGGCCCTGTAAATATAAAAGGTATGGGGCAGATGGATTTGATTAATGTCACGTCTCGTCTATCAACACCAAAACCCAGCCGGGCATTCTGAGATTTTTAGTCATCAGGGGCGACCAGACCCAATCCCCGAAGATAAATACCAATTCCAGATTCCAGCAAATCTTCTGGGGGAAAGGGCGATGTTGCTCCTGTGTTTCGGGCGTAAAGTTCAACCACTCCGTGGCTCATCGCCCAAATGTGTGCGCTAAACATAGAGGCGGGGGGGCGCTTTTCCGGCGGGATATGCTGCGATAGATCCTCGGCGGCTTTTTCTAATACGCTCTTTGCTCGGTTGGCGGCCAAAGCCAATTCCGGCGTACGGTTCAGTGATATGCCGCTTTCGAACATCGCGATATAGTGTCCTGGATGCTTTCGAGCGAACGCCAGATAGGCGCGTCCGGTTGCCTCAAAAGCTGCTAAAGCCGATGGCTGACCCTTGTCATAAGCAAACTGCATAAGGTCCGCGAACATCTCGAAGCCTTGTCGTGCAGCCTCGGCAATCAAATCTTCTCGCCCGTGGAAATGCCGATAAACCGCAGCAGGGGTCACGCCGGCAGTCTTCGCAGCCTCAGATAAGGTGAACCCGGTCGGTCCTTTTTCCTCAATCAGAGAGAGAGCAGCCTCGATCAAAGCCTGTTTGAGGTTTCCGTGGTGATAGCCGCGTTTCGTCATCCCTGCCTCAGGCGAGTTTTCATTTATTATAATCAGAGGAAAACGAATAGAGTATCAAGACCGCTTCGTCCAACCGAGAGTGGGCAGTCGACGCGCCGCTGTTAAAGGCACTAAGACTTCAGCTGAATAATGAACTTTGTGAAATCCCCAAAGAAATTGAATTTTATGAAAGATTTAGTGGCCAATCTACAACGCAACGCCAAAAGCCAGTATGATCAACGATTATGTAAACGGCAATAATCGCTGACTAAGAGCGTTCAGGACCAACCTGGCGGCTATGCGAAGGTTTTTCGCTGTGTGATACCAGAACGGCACTTGGATTAGGGGCAAAGTGCAAATCGCAATGATCAAAGATTTATTTATGAAAACAAAACGTAATCGGATTTAGCTAATCAGCGAGCAATCATATTGGCAGGCAGAATTCAATCAATTATTCCCTTGAATCGATGCTACTTGGAACGTTCGCAACTGAGTATGGAAATGCAAATCGCTGTAATCAAAGCGGCAATCTGAATAAACAATGACAACCGCTTACTAGGTCAAAAAAAGATCGATTAGGCTCCGAAAAGCTTCAATGACTTGTTCAAGTGTCTGTCGAATTCGCGAAAGTTCAAAAAGCCACTTTTTAGAAACAATAGGCAATCTGCGGGCAGGTTGGGGCAAGGATTGGAAGTTTATCTGCGCACATTAGGTGTTTCATGCTTCCCAAATCTCCGGTCCACCACAGATTTTGGGGTCCGGAGAGCCAACGACGGCAGGATCTTTTTCATCGTAGTCCAGCGCCTGCAAAACCGTGCGGATAGCTGCAAGTCTGGCACGCTTTTTGTCGTCGGAACGTACAATGGTCCACGGGCAGAATTTACTGTGACTTCGAGTCAGGGTTTCCGATATCGATTCGGTATATTCCTCCCACTTGCTTAAACCTTCAATGTCAATTGGGCTCAGTTTCCATTGCTTTAAAGGGTCGGTTTCGCGCGCTAAAAAACGGTTTAACTGCTCGGCCCGGCCGACGTTTAGCCAAAACTTAAATAGAACAATACCGTCTGTTATTAACCCAGTTTCCAAAGGCAAAACCTGCCGAAAAAACCGTTCTCGTTGCTGTGAAGTACAGAAGCCGAAGACGTTTTCTACAACCCCGCGATTGTACCAGCTGCGATCAAAAAACACGATTTCCCCGCCTGAGGGCAGATGGGGAATATACCGTTGAAAGTACCATTGAGTACGTTCGGCATCCGAAGGTTTTCCGAGCGCCACGTTTCGCGCCCCTCGTGGGTTGAGATTTTCCCGGAACCTTTTGATTGTTCCGCCTTTCCCTGCTGCATCGCGACCTTCAAATATTATTGCGACACGTTGTTCGGTTTCTTTGACCCACGACTGCATTTTGACCAACTCGATCTGCAGTGCCTCCATCTGCTGATCGTAATCCTTGGTCTTCATTTTGTCTTCGTAGGGGTAGGTGGGGTTAACGATTTCGCCTTTCTTCGACGCTTCAATGGCTTTCCGAATGTCTTTTGGGGCGTCGTCGCGAAAGTACTTTTCGATAGCGCCTTTTTTGGCACGGGTCATGGGCCACCTCGCAATAATATCCATACTCCACTATGGATTAGGGAGCGTTCTAACGCAAACCTGCCCGGTCTGCCGCTCTATCTATAGCCGCTGCAACTTCAGGGGCTGCAACGACTTGAGGCATGTGACCAATTCCCTCTAATTCAATTAACTCTGCCCCGGGTATCTGTTCGATCAGGCGGTCGGAATGCCAGCCTAGCCCAACAGTAGCGTCCGCAGTGCCGTGGACAATTTCAGTTGGCACATTGATCTCTTTGTAGCGGGGTTGAAGTTCTGTCACCTCAGCCAGCAAGTTTGCGCGTTGTTTGGCATTTGCGTGCATAGACGCACGTCGCGAAGTTAGACCCGGGCCGAAATGATCTGCATAACCATCTGGTGCAATTTGAGGGGCAAAAACCTTGTCCAATGCCTGAGCCACATACCAATCAGGCACGAAAGCTGTAATCAGCGGGAGGACTAATGTGCGACCTGCAGCCGTCGCTCCGATAGTGTTGAAAGCATCCAGCGGCGTCTCCCACGGAATGGCCGCTGGCGCTATCAATACAAGCCCGGAGAGATTGTTGGGACGTGTGACCGCCCACGCCAAGGCCACTGATCCACCATAACTTTGCCCCGCGACTATTGGCTTCTCTGCCCCAAGTAATTCCGCAGCCTTTTGAAGGATTTTCGCTTGTTCAACAATGGTTTCCCCGTCGGGATTAAAGCTTTCAGAGTACCCCAATCCGGGACGATCAAAAACAATTACTCGATAAGAACCGGCCAGTATCGGCGCAAGCGCAAACGTCATGTCACGGGTGTTTCCACTGGAACCGTGGATCAACACGACATCAGGACCTTTACCTGAGACGACGGCGTGGATCGCAATTCCATCAACGTCCAGAATTTGCCCTTCCGGTGGATAGGTTGCTTCGGCAATCGCTTCGCGTGAGGCAGATCGCCAAACAACAGCCCCAGCCACTAACGAAAGGGCAAGGCACAAGGTTATCAGAAACTTAGCGACCAATCTTTTCCAAATCAAAAGGTGTGGACTGGTATATTTCGTTGATCCAATTACCGTACAACAAGTGTGCGTGACTTCGCCACCGATTTTGTGGAGTCTGGTGCGTGTCGTCATTCGGATAATAGTTAATCGGAACGTTTATTGGCGTACCGTTGGCGATGTCCCGGTCATATTCTTGCTTGAGCGTATCGCTGTCATATTCAAAATGGTTGAAAATATAGAGCGCGCGATGCGCTGTATCCTCAACCAAGCAAGGACCCACCTCGTCGCTTCCCAGTAGGGTTCTTAGACCTTTGGCAGCGTCGATTTCGTCTTGCTTCATTTCCGTCCAACGGCTCACTGGAATCACACAATCATCAGAAAAGCCTCGTAAAAACGGCGAAGCAGGGTCCAGGTTGCGGTGCCGAAAGCAGCCAAAGGCTTTGTCGTTCAGCAAATGTTTTTTGACATCGTGAAAATGATTAATCATCGCCATGCCGCCCCAACACACGCCAAAGGTCGAGTGAACATTTGACTGCGTCCATTCGAATACTTCGCCCAGTTCATTCCAATACGTCACATCTTGAAATTCAAGGTGTTCTATGGGGGCGCCAGTGATGATCAGGCCGTCAAACTTTTGGCTCTTTACGTCCTGAAAAGGTTGATAGAACTCCGCCATGTGTTCGGCTGCAGTGGTCTTTGTTTGGTGTTCAGTCATCCGGATCAAAGACAATTCGATCTGCAAGGGTGTGGCTCCAATTAGACGAGCGAATTGGTTCTCGGTTTGAATTTTTTTGGGCATAAGGTTCAGTAACCCAATGCGAAGTGGGCGAATATCCTGTCGCGCTGCGAGATCCTCGGACATGACCATTACGCCCTCTTTGGTGAGGACATCGAAAGCGGGCAAGTCTGATGGTATCTTTATAGGCATGAGATAACGCTATTTGTGCTCAATACGAAATCTGAAACTTAGGCTCAGGAGTTGATGTTCTCAAGGGTGCGTTCAATCAACTCGTCGAAGTCGCTCCCATCGCGAATTTTGTTCACGTCGTCTGCAGTAACCGTGATGCCCCAGTTTGCAGCCATAGCCTCGTATCTAGGCTGCCGATGAGCCAAAGCTTGTGCATAGGTCCAGCGAATAAACTCATTTGGGTTCACGTTATTATCTCTGAGATCGTATTGCTGAAGGTATTCCGCCCAAACCCGGGCTAGGAACTCGGCTTGATAAGACATTGGTTTTGGCGCCTTGTCGAACCGTTTGATTAACTCAGCGGTGTGTGCCTCGTCGCCCTGAATCCAAATCATCAATGTGTGTCGCGAAAGTTCGGATAAAATTTGGTCATTCGGGTCGTTTGGGTCCACCCATTCGCAAATCGAACCACCGGTATCGCAAATGAAATTTGGGTATTGATACAGTCGCTTCGCGCGATCGATGAAGTATTCAGTATCCAGCAAAGCGTGTATTTCAGCCAGACGGAATTGTTCTTGCCGCCGACGATACTCGTCGATTTCGAGGCCACCAAGATCGGGATTGCCAGGTTTTCCCAGATATGTCGACACCGGGGTCAGATTGTTGAATGAAATGTTGGATCCAATAAAAATGGAGTCTGATAAAAGCAGTTCCCGTAGAAACGGGACCTTCATCGCCTCGGCCTTGGCGTTGTCAGTTATATATTCTCCCATGTAGCGGGTTCCGATACGGTAGTCGATCGAGTAGTGAAACCAATCACCTTCATCCCTTAGGATGTTCGAAACATAAGTTTTTCCCAATCCGGACATGCCGAAAAACAGCACTTTCTTTCGCGCTGCATTACGCCATTCCCTCGCTGAGTTGTAAATCATGTGTCGTCATCCGTTGTTTAGACCTAGCTAAATCGGGCAGGGGATGGCGTCAATCTCGTCTGCCGGATCGGTTCAAAATTAACAAGCCAACGGCCAGTACCGCGAAACCAATATAGGCGCTTGTCGGCATGCGTTCATCGCGAACAATGGTGCCAAGTATTATTGCTATTGGCGGGATGATAAGCGTCACAAGCATCAGGTTTCCGCTGCCTGCCATCGCAAGGAGGCGATAATATAAAAGATACGCACCAGCCGTCGCCACTATAGAATAGTAGGCAATTGCTGCCCATGTTTGCCACGGCAAAATCATCGAGGGCATTCCATCCACGGCCAATGTAACCGGAAACATGATCAGAGCAGAGGCTGTCAACATCCCCGCCGCCGCAACTTGCGGTTCCAGATAGCCAAGGTTTAGGCGTGCCCAGACGGAGGCCAATGCATAACAGAGTGTTCCGGCGAGAATAGCGAACTGCCCTAGGTTGTTGGCACTCAGTGAATCAAAGTTTCGCAAGCCTACAGCGATCGAGACACCAAAAAAGCCAATACTTATTCCGAAAATACGGGATTTACTTAAACGCTCGTCAGAAAAGAACAAAGCAGCCAGCAACACGCCAAAGATCGCAGTGGCAGCGTTCAGGATCGAGGTCAAACCGGTTTCGACGTACAGCTGTCCCCACGACATAAGCGAAAATGGCAAGACATTGTTTAAAAGTCCCATGACGAAAAATGCCCCCCACAAGCGCGGGTCGCGAGGGACGGGCAGGCGCTTGAACACAATATACGCCCATAAAACCAAGGTTGCCCAAAATACCCGATGAAACACTGAAGTCATCACTGGGATCGTGTCCAACGCAATACGAATTGCTAGAAACGAAGCACCCCAAATCAAACCTAGGAGAGCTAGTTCTGACCACGCGCGTGGCGAAAGGGACATTTGATTGGTCATAACCTTGTTTGACACGCTAGAACCGATCAAGCGATCCGTTTCTTGCGGCAAAATTCAAGCCCCGCCGATCCGGCGAGGCTTACAAACTTTTCAGGGCTTCAGATTAATTCAAGGCATAGGTTACTTGCAGTCCGACACTCCACGCGCTGTTGCCTTCGAAAGTAGCCCGGTTGCCGGGGCCTGTGCCGTTTGCAGTTGCATCTCCAATATCTGTGTAGCGAACGCCACCCGAGATTTTTGCATTTTCGATGGAGTATGTGCCACCCAAACCGATGCTCCAGAACCCATCAGTCGGACCGAGGTTCGAAACCGAGTTCCCCTGAGACGACTCGTATCCAAGAGTTACCGCACCCGAGAATTCATTGGTAAACTGATAACCCAGTCCCAGAGAGTAGGTCCAAGTAGCATCTTCGTAATCTACCAAATTAATTCCGGTCAGACTTGTGTAAACTGGCGGCGCATAGACAGTCTGCGGCCAGTCAACCCACCGAATAGAGCCGAAAAGCAGAGTCTTTGGAGCAACGCCAGTCTGGAAGTCCAAATTTACCGACTGCGGTGTCACGACCTCTGAAGAAGTGTCCGCACTGATCCTGCTGGCTGCAGGACCAAGCGGAGTAAGGCCAATTACGTCTCGCGCTTCAGTTTGAGACAGATCATGGGTAATCTTCGAGTTATACGTCAAGGCGACCCGCGCCGCGATTTCAGGTTTCTCCCAAGCAACTCCAAGAACGTAGCCGAAATCAATTTCCGCGTCGGTTTCAGTTCGATATCCGCCTTGGGGGGGCGTAACACCTGCGCCGGCAATGGGTACAGAAACACTTGCCTTCAAGCGCTGTGCTCGGACACCACCGATAACGCTGAAGCCACCGTCAAATTTGTATCTTAACAAAGCTGTTATTGCGTCGGTATCAGCTTCTGCCCGTAGGACATCGGTTGTCGCTCCTGGAATTCCAACCAAACCCAAAACATTCTGAGATAAGGGGTAGTCTGACGAATAGTCGATATCCGCGCCAAATGGCTGGTCGTAGATCAGAGCAAAATCCAGTTCTTCGGTCAGGGCAGTTTTATACGCCAAATGCGGCGACCAAAAACTATTGGACACGTTGCCAGAGTCGATCGTTTGACCAAATGTTGGGCTGGCTGGGATCAGATCTTGCATCGATCCAGATACGTCTGGTTTGGTGTAGCCTAGACGAAGCTGCACAGCTGACCCTTCCTCAAAAAGGATGTTCACACCCTGACCGCTTCGATCAAGACCGCCGGCCTGTACAGTGGTCGCGCCAACACATACCGCGCACGCTTGAAACAGCGTCTTCTTCATTATTCTCTCCCTTGCACTGTCTGCTCGCCTACGATGTGCACCTTTTTGCGCACACCCGGCTTTGTTACCGGGATGTTATTTTCTTAAACCCTAATTAGTCGTCAACTGATGACCGAACGTTACTTTGTTGGAGTACCACTCCGAACTGTTGCCGTTTGGCTACGATTTTCGGAGTGAACATTCAAAAAGATGCCTGCGAATATGACCATGGCCCCTAAAAGCGTCCAATAGTCCAAAGGTTCCCTATACAGAATCATCCCTGCGATCGCGATCGTAGGCAGGCGAGCAAAATCAAACGGCACAACGACCGTCGCAGGGGCAATCGCGAGAGCATTTGTGATACAATAATGTGCAAGCAAACCGGCCAGGCCAACTAAAAGCAAAAATGGCGCAGTACCAGCGTTGGGCATGGTGATCTGACCATCAATTCCAGCTGCCAATAACCCCAGTCCGGCTTGCATCACCGTCAGCCAGAACATGATGCACCCTATACTTGCGAAACGGGTTAAATACTTCGTGGAAATAGTTGTAAGAGCAAAGAAAATAGCAGACATCGCCGCAGCGATCATACCAACATTTATGGGTACAGCACCGGGGCGCGTAACAATCAGAATCCCGGTAAACCCGATGAGTGCGGAGATCACTCGCAATGTTGTCAGCCTCTCTTTCAACAGAAGCGGAGAAAGAAGAATGACCCAAATCGGTTGCGTGAACTCCAGCGCAAATACCTGCGCCAATGGGACTACGCTCACTGCGTAAAACCAAAGGTTCTGACCGGTGAAGTGCACTACGTTTCGAATGCCATGCAGCCCAATTCGATGGGTCGAAACCTGGTGCCATTTACGGGTCAATGTCAGGATTGCCGCCACCACGCAGATGCCAACAAGGCTGCGGTAGAACATTATTTCAAACGTATCATGCGTAGTGCTCAACTCGCGACCTGCAACGGCCATCGACGAGAAGGAAGCGATGGCGCCCGTCATCCATAGAGCAGCCTTACCGACCTGCACCTTTTCGTTCATAAAGCTTCTCGCGAACTTAGTTCTTTAACAATCGGAAACTATTAAGGTTTCTCCGGAGCGTCAAATAACAAGCGAAGGTAAATTTCCAAATACTTCACTCCCACTCAATTGTGCCGGGAGGTTTAGAAGTAATGTCATACGTGCAACGATTGATGCCCTTAACTTCATTGATGATGCGAGTTGCAGTCTCGCCAAGAAATTCATGGCTAAAAGGATAATAATCGGCGGTCATCCCATCAACTGACGTTACGGCACGAAGCGCGCACGCGTAATCGTATGTCCGTCCATCACCCATTACCCCAACGGTTCGCACAGGCAGAATCGCCACAAAAGCTTGCCAGATATCGTCATATAGCCCGTGTTTGCGAATCTGCTCGATAAAAACAGCGTCCGCTTCACGAAGGATATCCAATTTTTCGCGCGTAATCTCACCGGGGCAACGGATCGCAAGGCCCGGACCCGGAAAAGGGTGACGACCGATAAAGCTGGGCGGCAATCCCAACTCACGCCCCAAAGCCCTCACTTCGTCCTTGAATAGTTCGCGAAGAGGTTCGACCAACTTCAGACCCATTTTTTCTGGAAGGCCCCCGACATTGTGGTGCGACTTTATAGTAACCGAGGGCCCGCCAGAGAAGGATACAGATTCGATCACGTCAGGATAAAGCGTGCCTTGGGCAAGGAACTCAGCACCTTCTATGGTATCTGCATGTTTCTGAAATACGTCGATAAATAGCTTGCCGATGATTTTACGTTTGGTTTCTGGGTCGCTTTGGCCGTCCAGCTCACCAAGGAAAAGCTCACTTTCATCGGCGTGGATCAGTTGAATGTTATAATTGTCCCGAAACATTCCGACGACCTCGGTAGCTTCGTTTTTCCGCAGCAAACCGTGATCAACGAAAACACAGGTCAACTGATCCCCGATAGCTTCGTGAATCAATATGGCTGCGACGGAACTGTCGACGCCGCCGGACAGGCCGCAAATGACCTTTTTATCTCCGACCTGCTGGCGGATCTTGTCGATCATCTGTTCACGATACGCGCCCATCGTCCAGTCGCCAGTAAACCCCGCCAGCTTTACAAAGTTCTCGTAAAGCTTTGCGCCTTTTGGTGTGTGGTGAACTTCGGGGTGGAACTGCACCGCGTAAAAATGCCTGTCGGTGTCGGCAGTTATCGCGAAGGGAGCATTCGGTGACGTGCCAAAAACTTGGAACCCCGGCGCGATTTCGCTGACATGATCGCCGTGACTCATCCAGACCTGTTCATCACCGCCCGCAAACCAGCCGGTTAGAATATCCAGCTTACCTTTTGGGGTGACAAAAGCCCGACCGAATTCGGCGGTTCCATGGCCACTTTCGACGCTGCCGCCCAATTGGTGCATCATCACTTGTTGGCCGTAGCAAATTCCCAAAATTGGAACGCCAAAGTCAAAAATTTCTTCTGGAACTCTTGGAGAACCCGCCCGGGTGACGCTGTCGGGCCCTCCCGAAAAGATAATCGCACGAGGCGCCATTTCACGTACGAATTCCATCGTGACGTTTTGGTAAGGGTGAATCTCGCAATAAACGTTCAGTTCGCGCAGACGACGAGCGATCAACTGCGTTACCTGGCTGCCGAAGTCGATGATCAGAAGGCGGTCATGAGTGTCTTGGGTCATGCTTGGCTATTAGGTCGCATACCTTGCTTGTGCAAGCGCAATGAGGTCAAATGCCTTGCACCCTTGGTTTGGCAACGACAGGAGAACGAAAAAATGGCCGCTATCGAGTACCGGGCAGCTGTTCCTTCCGATTCTGGCGCTATACGTCTTTGCGTTGCCCGTGCCTACGCATCAGCGCTTGGCGCCATAGCCGATTTGCCGGACGTGACCAGCGGAATCGAGCAAGATATCAACAAGCACAACGTGACTGTCGCGGAAGTGGACGAACAAATCCTTGGGGTAATTATCTTCGATGAAGTTTCTGACGCCATAATGATATTCAACCTTGCCGTTGCTCCCGAGGGGCAGGGCCGTGGTATAGCGCGTCGCCTATTGGAAGTTGCTGAAACTACAGCACGCGATTGTAGTTTTTCATTGCTGAGACTTCGTACGCACAAGCTTATGCGAGACACGAGATCGATATACCGTCACCTTGGCTGGTTCGAAGTCGCCCAAACAGAGAATTCGGTACTACTGGAAAAACCAGTTGCAACGTTAGTTGCTGAGCAGTGATTTGCTGGGTCCTTACATGTCGCTTTTTCCCCGATTACGCCGTTATGAACCTTCGGCGTCGTGCAGTGATCTTGTAACAAACCAGGCAACAGTTACCAAATAGACGGGATAATCTCATGGCAGAGGCAAACACCCGCCGCAGGGCGAGAGGGGGCGGAGGCGCGGCCCGTCGAGCTGAACGGACCGCGGTTGTCATCGAAACCGCTAAGTACATTGAGCGCAACATACCCAATTTTGAAGTCCTAAACGATGAAGCGCTGGAAATAATCGAAAACAACGCGGAAACCGTACTAGAGGAAATCGGGGTAAATTTCGTTGACAACCCCGCTGCGTTGGATCGTTGGAGCGAGGCGGGTGCGGACATTGACGGCGAACGTGTCCGTATTCCGCGCGGGTTGGCGCGTCAGTTGATAAAGACAGCGCCCTCGCAATTCACTCAGCATGCCCGAAATCCAGAAAAATCTGTGGTGATCGGTGGGCGAAATTTGGTTCTTGCCCCGGTTTATGGGCCTCCGTTTGTGCGGGATGCGCAAGGTGGGCGGCGTTACGCGACCATGGACGATTTCAACAAGTTCGTGAAACTGGCCTACATGTCGAAATGGCTGCACCACTCCGGGGGGACAGTATGTGAGCCGACGGATGTGCCCGTGAACAAGCGCCATTTGGATATGCTGATGGCTCATATGACTTTGTCAGACAAACCCTTCATGGGATCAGTTACAGAGCCGAGCCGCGCGCAAGATTCGGTGGACATGTGCGAAATTCTGTTTGGAAAGGATTTTGTGCAGGAAAACACCGTGATGACGTCTCTTATTAACATCAATTCGCCAATGACTTTTGACGATGTGATGATGGGCGCGCTGGAGGTTTATGCCAAAAACAATCAGGCGTGCATCGTCTCTCCGTTTATTGTCGGAGGTGCAATGGCACCGGTTTCTGTGGCGGGAACCCTGACACAAGTTCTGGCCGAAGTTTTGGCAGGTGTTGCGTATAGTCAGCTTATCCGACCCGGAGCCCCGGTAATTTTTGGCGCTTTCGTTTCTTCAATCGACATGAACTCCGGTGCTCCGACATTCGGCACTCCGGAAGCGTCACTTGTGACATATGGGGCCGGCCAATTGGCAAGGCGGTTGGGCTTGCCGTATCGCTCTGCGGGTTCGTTCTGTGGGTCGAAATTGCCTGACGCGCAGGCTGCATATGAGACAGCTAACTCGTTGAACATGGGGCTGATGGCGGGCGTGAATTTTATGTTGCATTCCTGCGGTTGGCTGGAAGGCGGTTTGGTAGCTGACTTTGAAAAATTCGTGATGGACGCGGATCAACTGGGTGTGTTGCACGGTTTGGCTAAAGGCGTTGCCTATGACGATAACGCACTGGGTCTGGATGCCATACGCGAGGTAGGCCCGGGTGGTCACTATCTCGGCTGCGCCCACACGCAAGCCAACTTCCGCGATGCTTTCTGGAAATCCGAACTGCTGGACTACAAGCCGTTTGAAACCTGGGAAGAAGAAGGCAGCCGCGACACCCGCGTTTTGGCCTCGGCGCGTGTCGAGCATTTGTTAGCGAACTACAAACAACCGCAGCTTGATCCGGACATCAATTCCGCTTTGCAAGACTATGTGGGCGAAAAAAAGGCATCAATGCCGGATGCCTTTACCTAACTACTGAAGGCGATAGGCGCGGCTTGCTTGAAATAGTCGCGCCTCTCCAACTATTGCGATCATCAGATCTAAATGACGAACCAGTGAATAAGCTGAGTCATCCTCAAGGCGTTGTGCATTAACGTCACGCTCCAATTCCATAAGACGCATCAAAGCTGCCCCTGATCCAGGTAAGCTGCCGTAACCAAGAATGCGCTGCAGGTGCCGCTCACGCACGTATTCCAGAGCGCCCTCTTTTGCCGCTCGGGCCAGCAGGCGAGGGCGGTGGAGTGTCGAGATCGTTGTCATCAAGTCCTGCACTGTGTGTTCCTTTGCATTTGAGGTTGCACGGTGTTTGTACACAACCTGAGCAAGTGTTCCCTTGGACCCCGTCACGCCGGACGATGGTTTCACGAGTGTTTATCTTTATAATTGAATTTTATCGTTCCCCGTCTGCGGTTAACGAACAAGTAACAAAAACGTACATATTTATAATTGGTTAACCATGAATCCAGCGGCGAGCAGTGGCAGTTTGTTAAATCGACAAAGGCTTAAATCTATGGAAAACACTCTGGCTTTCACCGTTCCAGCGTGGGTCCCTGAAGGGGCTCAACGTTATCTCGATCACACTGAGTCCGGCCGATCCATTCGTGATATTGCGCGGTCGGCAGGGTGCCATGCCTCGACCATTCTCAGGCAAATTCGTCGTATAGAAATGCGCCGGGATGATCCGTTGGTTGATGCGGAATTGCAATCGTTGGCTCGGACGCACTTTCCGCACGTTGATGGGGGTGACCAAATGGCCGGAAACGCTACGCGTCAAGCGGACTTTGAAGCTCAAGGAGATGATGAGTTTGAGCGAGAAGTGCTGCGAGTGCTGCGCAGGTTATGCGAGACAGGAGCGGTGCTTGCCGTGGCAGAGGACATGGAAAAGGCGGTCGTCGTGCGCGATGGAGGCTTCAGAAGTGCGACTAAAACCACGGTTGTCGACTGCAAAATCGCCCAAGCAATGGCCCTTAAAGATTGGATTTCATGCGATAAACCGGGGCGAATTTCGCGCTACAGAATCTCCACGTCAGGCCGTGCGGCGCTTAGCCACCTTATTGCCAAAACTGAAAACACAGCCCGAACCCGAAATGAATACGGAATGGGCGAGGCTCAATCTGCTTTCCAGCCATGTGCAGTGGATGAAAAAGATCGGATTAGTGAACGGACGCGACGAATACGCTACAACGCCGCCGAAAGTCCGTTGATGGCATTGTCACGCAGACGCGATCGGAATGGCAAACCATTTCTTGATGAAACGTTAGTTGCTGCCGGAGAACGTCTGCGCGAGGATTTCGAGCTTTCGCAGATCGGTCCGCAGGTGGCCCAAAATTGGGACCGATATTTAACTGGAGGCGGGCGAGGCGGCTTCCAGCCTGACACTTTTTCCGGGCAAGGCGCATCTGCCGCGCGAGACCGGGTGGGTCGGGCCCTGTCGGATCTTGGGCCTGGCCTAAGTGACGTGGCTTTGCGCTGTTGCTGCTATTTGGAAGGGTTGGAACTTGCCGAAAAGCGAATGGGTTGGTCAGCACGGTCTGGCAAAATTGTCCTACGTATCGCACTGCAGCGACTTAAGCGACACTACGATGATCAAGCCGAACGGGACCGTCTAATCGGATAAAATCCCGCCATAAAAATAAGGCCTTCTTGCGAAAATGCCGAAAATTGATAGTCAGAGGTTATGAATTTTACTCTTAGGCAGTTGCTATATTTCCAAGCCGTCGCTGAACAGCGAAACTTTGGCAGAGCGGCGCAAGTCTGTAATGTTTCGCAACCGGCTTTATCCGTTCAGATCAAAGCACTGGAGGAGGCAATGGGCGGATCTCTGTTGGAGCGGCAGGCCCGCGACATCCTGCTTACCCCTCTAGGCCGAGATGTCCTTGAACGGGTACGTTCAATTCTTGAGGCGGCGGACCATTTGGAAAAGTTTGCTCATGATCACTCGGGCGGACACCGTTCTTTGTCGCTGGGTATAATACCGACGGTAGCCCCCTATTTGCTTCCGGGTGTACTGGCGGGGCTACGCGCGGGTGATGTCTCGTTGCGGGTGCAAATTCGAGAGGCCAGAACCGATGGATTAATATCAATGTTGCGTAACGGCGAGATTGACGCGGCTGTTCTGGCTCTGCCGTCAGGCGGCGTTGATTTGTACGAACAACCACTGTTCGAGGATCGGTTCCTATTGGCAGGCAGCGGCGAACGCGTACGCCGACTTGGCGTCAACCCAGATGCTGTACGACCGGTCGATCTCAAAGCTGCGCAGTTGATGTTACTTGAAGACGGTCATTGTTTAACCGATCAGGCGTTAGAGGTTTGCGGGCAGGATCGATCCAGCGGTCAAATCAATATGGGCGCGTCTTCACTGGCGACTTTATCACGGTTGGTAGCAGAGGGATTCGGGCTTACGCTGATGCCCGAGCTGGCGGCGCGATCTGAGACGGAAGCGGTTCCGGGCCTGCAACTACTCAGATTTGGATCTCCACAACCATCCAGAACAATTGGATTGGTCCGGCGCAACTCGACCGCCTCGGAAGAATGGTTTGATGGGCTGTCACACGTGGTGCAGCAGGTCGGTGAGAGGATTGTGAAGAACACACGTATATAGTTTCACGCCACACCCTCAATTATCACGCTGGAAATCCTTTGCATTGATCGCGTTCAACGCTTGATCTGTTCAGTTCTTCTCCGGAATACGTCTATACGCTGAAACCATGATTGCGTAATTGGAAATTCACAGAAACTATTGACGCCAAAAATCTGATTTTATTGGTTAACCTAATTTTGAGTGTGCTTCATTGTGATGCTTTATTTTCCGTTAGAGATAAAAGGTATTTCCGACTGATACAGTCAGGTGTGCGTGTCGAAAACAAATTCCTGGTGAATGCGCCGCGGCAGTGCGATGATAGTCGTGACTGTATAAAAGATTTCGAATGTGCATTCAGCGACTTAAGTTCCGAATCCACGCCCAAATTCGCATAGCGGATATGCTCTGATGGTCTAGAGGCCGTTCGCAAACTATGTTAGGCAATGGAAAATTCACAAATAGCCAGGAATTACGTCAGTGCGTGATCTGAAAATACCCGAGCAAAGACATCCTGAAAAAGCCCATCGGCCTGACAACGCGCAGCCGAAAAAGCCAAAGTGGATTCGCGTGAAGGCCCCGGGTGGCAAGGGATACGCGGACACTCACAAGATCATGCGTGAAAATAATCTGGTAACTGTTTGTGAGGAGGCCGGATGCCCGAATGTTGGTGAGTGTTGGAGCCAAGGGCACGCAACCATGATGATCATGGGTGAGATTTGCACCCGAGGATGCACGTTTTGCAACATCGCTACCGGGCGCCCCGATGAACTTGACGTTTTCGAGCCCGGTCGCGTAGCTCACGCCGTTGAAAAGTTGGGCCTAAACCACGTTGTGATTACGTCTGTCGATCGGGATGATCTCGAAGACGGAGGGGCAGACCATTTCGCACAAACTATCCGAGCTGTTCGACACCGTTCGCCAAAAACAACGATCGAGATTTTAACGCCCGATTTCCTCAAATGTGATCCGTCAGTTCTGGAAACTGTGGTTGAGGCGCGACCTGACGTTTTTAATCACAATCTTGAAACTGTTCCCGGCCTTTATCCGCAAGTGCGTCCGGGCGCCCGGTATTTTCATTCGCTACGCCTTTTGCAACGTGTGAAAGAGATGGACCAATCGATTTTCACTAAATCGGGCATTATGGTCGGATTGGGCGAAGATGAACAACAGGTCCGTCAGGTTATGGATGACATGCGTGCAGCCAACATCGATTTTCTTACCATCGGTCAGTATCTGCAGCCGACCCCAAAACACCACCGTGTCGATCGCTTTGTCACACCCGAAGAATTCGCCGCATACGAAAAATCGGCCTTTGGTAAAGGTTTTCTGATGGTTTCTGCGACGCCTTTGACCCGCTCCTCATATCATGCAGGAGATGATTTTGTCCGGCTACGAAAAGCACGTGAGCAAAAGTTGACAAAAGGGTGACTCCTGAGGATCAGGCGTGGTTGACGCAAATTCGCCACGATCTTCACAAGCGCCCGGAAATATCTGGGGAAGAACAAGAAACTGCGGCTGCAATCGTGGAAGTTTTAGCAGCCTGTTCCCCGGATAGAGTATTGACTGACGTAGGTGGCCACGGTGTCGCCGCCGTATATGAAAGCGGAAAAAAGGGCCCGATTGTAGCAATCCGGTGCGAGCTTGACGGGCTGCCGATTCAAGAGACCGCAGACTTAACCTATGTGTCCGAATATACCGGCAGAGGGCATCTGTGCGGTCACGATGGTCACATGGCCATGGTTTTGGGTGTGGCCAAGGCGCTGTCTAACTCTCGACTGGAAACCGGATCGGTCGTTTTAATCTTTCAGCCCGCAGAGGAAACAGGAAAAGGCGCAGTTGCTTTTCGTCATGATCCGAAATTTGCAGAAATCACTCCGGACTATGTATTCTCGCTCCACAATTTGCCGGGGCTTGACCTAGGGCAAGTTGAGTTATGTCCGGGTCCAGCAAATTGCGCGTCGCGCGGAATGCGAATAGTTTTGGTCGGCAAAACCTCTCACGCAGCTGCGCCACATGACGGCAAATCTCCCGCGCAGGCATTATCTCGGTTAATGTTTGAACTTGAAAAAATGGGGCCGGACGGCCCTATGGATGAAGCCTTTGCTTTAACCACTGTAACGCACGCCAATCTGGGCGCAGCCACATTTGGTGTGTCCCCGGGTCATGCTGAGCTGTGGGTGACATTACGTACAGTGACGGATGTCAGAATGGCGGAATTGATTGGGGCAGCCGAAAGCATGGTTCGTTCTTTGGCGGAAGCTGAAGGTCTGTCTGTAACCATTGAATACGATGATATTTTCGAAGCTTGCAGCAATGATTCCGAAGCTGTTCGAGTTGTTTCGGACGCATGTGCAGCGATGGGTCTATCTGTTCTAACATCGTCAAATCCACAGCGATTTTCCGAAGATTTCGGACAATTTGCCAAAGGTGCGAAAACGGCGATGTTTTGGCTCGGAGCAGGCAAGCACCATCCGCAATTACACAACCCTGACTATGATTTTCCAGATGCCTTGATTCCGGTCGGAACCGGCGTTTTTCTGGCCGCTATAAACCGTCTTTTGGGTTTTGAATCCTGATGTCGACTGGTTAGCTTCGGGCACAAATACACGTTCGTTTCATGTGGTGCATGACAGTGTGTGAGATCCCCTTTAGTCGCCAATAAAGCGTACTTTACCGATAAAAGGCAAATTCCTGTTTCTTTGTGCGTAGTCGATTCCGTAACCCACCACAAATTCATCCGGAATCTCAAATCCGATCCAATCGGATCGGAAATCCACTTCTCGGCGGCTTGGTTTGTCCAGCAAGGCAATGGATTTTAACCGCTTGGGTGATCGGCTATTCAACAGTTGCGTGACATGGTTTAGCGTGTGCCCAGTGTCGACGATATCCTCGACAACCAGAACGTCACGACCTTCAATAGCACCCCGCAAGTCTTTGAGAATACGAACTTCTCTACTACTTTCCATCGCGTCTCCGTATGAGGACGCTTCGAGAAAATCCACCTCGATTGGTAAATCGAGTTCCCGCACCAAGTCTGCGATGAATACAAAACTGCCACGCAGCAGGCCGACAACAATCAGCTTGTCGGTATCACCGAACTCTGCCGTGATTTCCCTACAAAGCTCTTCAATCCTGGCGGCGATCGCTTTGGCCGAGATCATCTCATCTATCACATATGCGCGGTCGCTCATCAGTGCCCCCTTGATCTTTGGCGCGCAACATACGACATGACGCGCCATTGTCACCTGCTAATACAGAAAGCCATGCCGACCCATTCCGAAACGCGAACTCTGCCATACACTGCCCAGCAAATGTACGAATTGGTGGGTGATGTGTCGCGATACCCAGAGTTTTTACCATGGTGCGCTGCTGCGCGTATCAGGCGAACTTATTCCAAAGACGAGGGAAAAGTGATGGACGCGGATCTGGTGATTTCGTTTAAGGTGTTCCGAGAGCGGTTTGGCAGTCGCGTAACGCTCTTTGATGCGCGAAAAAAAATCGACACCGAATACCTGGACGGACCATTTAAATACATGAGGTCCGACTGGCAGTTCGAGGATGCACCAGATGGTGGATGCAA
The DNA here is from genome assembly GCF_059612885.1 of Ruegeria sp. YKSD179. Classification (NCBI taxonomy): domain Bacteria; kingdom Pseudomonadati; phylum Pseudomonadota; class Alphaproteobacteria; order Rhodobacterales; family Roseobacteraceae; genus Ruegeria; species Ruegeria sp. YKSD179. The sequence continues at coordinate 66,859 of NZ_JBXWRL010000004.1, forward strand.
CGTTTCATTTCATGTGGATTTTGAGTTTAAGAACGCGGTGTTGCAGGGCATTATTGGTGTCGTATTCAACGAAGCGATGCACCGTATTGTCCGCGCCTTTGAACAACGTGCGGCAGATCTTTACGGCTGAGGCTTTACCCGCCCAATACGGACGCTAGACTGTTTTTCATGACGGTTTTGACCAACGCTCTTGCTAATTTTGCGGCCCGACCTGTATCGACTACGGCTCAGGCGCGCATTGTGACTTCTCTTTCAGCATTGGATTGGCTGGCCGTGGGTCGTGCGGGTGCAGATGAGCCCGTCTCGCAAATCGTTCGCAATATGGTACTGGCCGAAGGCGGGGCAGAGCAGGCCAAGCTATTCGGAGGCGGCGCGGCTCCTTTGCGTGCGGCCTCTTTAGTCAACGGAACAGTTTCGCATGCGTTGGACTATGACGATACCCATTTTGCCCATATCGGCCACCCATCCGTGGCTGTTTTTCCGGCAGCACTCGCAGTCGCCCAGGCCTTAGACAAGCCGATAGTCGATCTGCTTGAAGCGGCTTTGGTTGGGATGGAAACATCGATACGCATTGGCCTTTGGCTTGGACGAGGGCACTATCAGGCTGGCTTTCATCAGACCGCGACATCGGGGGCATTCGGGGCAGCGGTGGCCTCAGGTCGTTTGATGGCTTTCGATATGGAGCAGATGAAAAAGGTTTTGGGCCTGACGGCAACTCGTGCCGCTGGACAGAAAACGCAATTTGGAACGATGGGAAAACCTTATAACGCAGGTCTTGCATCGTCCAACGGGGTTGAGGCGGCTTTGCTTATCCAAAGCGGCTTCGAAACCAATCCTGATGCGGTCGAAGCAACCAATGGGTTTGGAGCGACTCACCTTGGGGCGGATGATACAGCAAGCGCTCTGGAGGGTCTTGGTGAGGAATGGCTGTTCGAAAATGTCAGCCACAAATTTCACGCCTGCTGCCACGGCTTACACGCGGCCCTTGAAGCAGCGCGAGAGTTGGACATTGCTGAACCCGAGGTCGCCGAACTTAAGGTCAAAACTCACCCCAGATGGATGAGTGTGTGCAATCAATTGGCGCCGACAACGGGGCTTGGTGCAAAGTTTTCTTACCGGACGGTTATTGCAATGCAGGCTCTTGGCCATGATACGGCCTTGCCCGAGAGTTTTTCGGATGAAGTTTGCACTGATCCGCGTCTGATATCCCTACGAGACCGAATTTCGGTCGAAGCCGATGAAAATTTGTCTGAAACACAGGCGTTTCTGTCTTTGTTGAGAAGGGACGGAGCGCGGCGCGAGGCAGTTCACGATCTGTTGACTCCTCTTTCATTGTCCGATCGTGAGGACCGAGTGAGGGAAAAAGCGTCAAAGCTAATTGGCGGTGAAACGGTCGACGAAATTTGGTCCATGTTGCGTACGGGTGGGCGCGCGGCAGAGTTGGCCGCGCGATTGGGCGGCTAGGAAACGCGCCAATGCAATGGAAACCCTGGCTCGAATACGGTCACTGGGCCGTCGTCAGTTTCTATCTTCGCCGGATACTCAACTGGGCTGCCTTTGGTAAGGGTGATCGTTTCCTCATTGACAGGTAGACCATAAAAACTGGGCCCGTGGATCGAGGTAAACCCTTCCAGCTTGTCGAGCGCTCGTTTGCTTTCGAACATTTCAGCCAGCAATGACATGGTATTGCTGGCGGTGAAACATCCGGCACATCCGCAAGCCATCTCTTTATTGGCATCAGTATGTGGCGCACTGTCAGTGCCCAGAAAAAACCGTTCGTCGCCTGAAGTGGCGGCGACCAAAAGTGCTTGACGGTGCTCTTCTCGTTTGGCGACCGGCAAACAGTAGTAGTGCGGCTTTATCCCACCCGCCAGTATATGGTTTCGATTGATAATCAGATGATGCGTGGTGATTGTGGCTCCCAGACCGACTTCACTCGAAACGACATACTCGACGGCGTGCGAGGTAGTAACATGCTCCATCACAACGCGTAATTCCGGCGTGGACATGCGGACAGGGTCCAGTACTCGATCAATGAAAACCGCCTCACGGTCAAAAATGTCGATCTCGGCATCCGTGACTTCGCCATGCACGCACAACGGCAGGCCAATTTCCGCCATCCTTTCCAGCACCGGACGCACCTTGTCAAAATCACGCACACCCGAGGCTGAATTGGTTGTAGCGCCTGCGGGGTACAGTTTGACTGCTTTGATCAGTCCGCTTTGATGGGCGGCGGCCACATCATCAGGGTCGGTATCCTCCGTCAGATATAATGTCATCAAAGGCTCGAAGCTCATACCGTCGGGCAATGCATCCAAGATTCGGTCACGGTAAGCGGCTGCCTGTTCGCCTCGTACAACCGGTGGTACCAAGTTGGGCATGATTATTGCGCGCGCAAAATGACGGGCAGATTCGGGTAATACGGCGTGAAGCATTGCGCCATCGCGCAGATGCAGATGCCAGTCGTCGGGGCGGCGGATCGTCAGCGTGTCTGTCATTATATCCCGCTACCACAGCCTTAATCGCTGTAAAAGGCCATAGGGTCGAAGTCTTAATCTATAAAAAGTTTGCCATTGGATCGCAGCGTTGTAACTCCTCCGATGAAGACAGCCTTGACGAGCGGTTTTGGTCGTGACCTGTTGGGCGGAACACAAGTGAGGGCAACATGAAGCATCCAAATTCCATAGATGCCGTGCAGCAAGTTTTAAAAGAACAGGGTTACGTTTGCGGCAGGGCGCTGGCGACGGTCGTTTTCCTTTCGCTGAAATTGGGAAGACCATTGTTTCTGGAAGGTGAAGCCGGTGTCGGCAAAACAGAGATTGCCAAAGCGATTGCCGCGGGGTTGGGACGTCGACTAATTCGACTGCAATGTTACGAAGGGTTGGACGCGTCTTCGGCTGTCTATGAATGGAACTTTCCGGCTCAGATGGTTGCGATTAGGACGGCTGAGGCCGCGGGCGGTGCTGATCGGGGTGCGCTGCAAACCGAGCTTTTTTCGGATGAATACTTGGTAGAACGCCCTTTGCTGCAAGCGATGCGGCCCGACGAACAGGGCGCTCCTGTCTTGCTGATCGACGAACTCGACCGAACAGACGAACCTTTCGAAGCTTTTCTTCTAGAGGCGCTCAGCGATTTTCAGGTTACAATTCCTGAACTGGGAACAGTCAAAGCCCCAGAACCACCGATCGTGATCGTAACGTCGAACCGAACGCGCGAAGTGCATGATGCGTTGAAGCGTCGCTGTCTTTATCACTGGGTCGATTACCCCGACTTTGAACGCGAGATTGAAATCCTTCACGCCCGTGCACCAGAGGTTGCGGATGCACTTAGCCGTGAGGTCGTGGCGTTTGTTCAGCGTCTGCGCACCGAGGATTTGTTCAAGAAGCCGGGCGTGGCCGAAACCATCGACTGGGCAAAATGCCTGCTGGCCCTGGACGTGATGAACCTAAGCCCTGAAGTGATTGGTGATACGCTGGGGGCCATACTCAAGTATCAGGACGATATCCAAAAACTACAGGGGTCCGAAGCCAAACGGATTTTGGATGAAGCCAAAGCGACGCTTGAACCTGCCTGATTGTTATGGCTGAACAACTCCCGCTGGACATACCGGACAATCCAAAGCTGGCGCATAATATCACTCATTTTGCGCGGGCGCTGCGCAAGGCTGGGTTGCCGATTGGACCCGGTCGTGTGATCGATGCTATCCGCGCCGTACAGGCAGCGGGTTTTACCAAAAAACAGGATTTTTACTGGACGCTTCATGCCTGCTTCGTCAACCGACCAGAACACCGTACAGTTTTTGCGCAGGTTTTCCGAATGTATTGGCGCGATCCGCGATACATGGAACACATGATGGCGATGATGCTGCCTGCTATTCGCGGTGTGCAGGAGGAACGTAAGGCCGACGCTGGTGAAAAACGCGCGGCCGAGGCGCTGCTGGATGGAGTGGAACGCGACGCACCCGAATCGGTTGATCAACAGGAAGAAGAAACCGAGATCGAGATTGATGCGACACAGACCGCGTCATCTGAGGAACGGCTACGTAATCTTGATTTTGAGCAAATGAGTACGGCCGAAATTGCCCAGACAAAACGGATTTTGGCGCGTATGACATTGCCGGTTAAGCCCATCCAGTCGCGTAGGGGTAAAGCCAGCCATCTTGGACACCGCATTGACCGGGCACGAACGTTACGTGCAGCTATGAGGCAAGGGGGCGAGATGCGAGACATCGCACTGTTACAGCGCAAACCGCGCTGGCCCAACCTTGTGGCGCTTTGCGATATCTCTGGTTCGATGAGTCAATACAGCCGTATTATTCTACACTTCCTGCACACAGTATCGAATGCTAAAGGCGCGGGTTGGGCCAAGGTCTACGCTTTTACGTTTGGCACTCGGCTTACCAACATAACTCGCCATCTTCATCAACGTGACGTCGATGCAGCGCTGGCCGCGGCTGGTGCCGAAGCACAGGATTGGGAAGGAGGAACCCGCATCGGCGATTGCCTTCATCAGTTCAATCGCGACTGGTCAAGACGTGTCATGGGGCAGGGGGCGGTGGTTTTACTGATAACCGATGGTTTGGAGCGTGGCGATCCGGACCGCCTTGAAGCAGAGATGGAACGCCTCCATCTGTCATCCCGCCACCTGATATGGCTAAATCCATTATTGCGATGGGACGGGTTCACTCCTAAGGCGCAGGGTATTCTTGCAATGCTGCCGCATGTCGACAGTTTCAGAGCAGGCCATTCAATTGCTTCTCTGGAAGAATTGGCCGCCGTGATCTCGCAACCCGACGACCAGGGACAGAAAGCTCGGCTAATGGCCTCGCTCACCTCATAGTGTTTACGACAGTTGTTCTTCGTTACATTTTCGCGCCATTTCCATGGCTTTGTATGTGCCTGTAAGATCGACTGAAAAGGCAAACTCCTTTTCAGGGAAAACGATCATGACCTTTTGTCTGGCAATATCATCGGCGAACTGCGGATCATCGGATAAAACATAGCCGCCAGAGTACCCTTTGGTTATGTTGCCCTTCATTCCGGTGGCTTCGCCGACGTAGATATTTTCACCCAAAAGAATGGCAACGGCTTCTGTCTCACCTCGTTTTATATCAGTCTCTGCCTTGGTGAAAACGCCGACGTAACCTACGCCTCTATCTTCGGTAAGACCCATTTGCACGACGTTTTCAGAATCGTCGACTGCTTCGATCAGGCAGGACTTTTTATCTTGGTCAATAAAGACCTTCCAACCTTCAACCTCGCCATATTTCAGAAATGTGTCTGCTGACACAGCTGAGGCAGCGGTTAGCCCGATTATTGTGGCCATTGAGGTAATGATTTTCAATTTTCTGTCTCCTTTTTTAGAAATTTGGCGGGGACTGCGCTGAAACAAAGATGCTGCGCTTAGTTCAAGCTAAATCTCGTACCTTACATAATCAACGCTTTGTGTATTCGTATACTTGTGGCACGAGGATATCCACTCATCCAAAGAATAAAGAATTCTGGCTGTGCAGTCCTGGTAAGGGTAGTTATGCCCGCCATTACCTTGGAAGGTTTGAACAATCCGCGAAGCGATTGTCGACAGAGGGGAAGTGGCGTGCAGTATGCACAGACAGCTTTTCATTGCGCTAAACCTCCCTATGTTGGATCGCAATACCGTCGGAGGTTAGGATGGACAGATTCGACAACAGTTCTGAAACAGCACTGAACTGGTACCGTAGTGGCAAGGGTGCTGCGCTAGCGACAGTCGTGCAAACATGGGGTAGCGCACCAAGGCGTGTTGGATCACAATTGGTAATAGGAGGCGATGGTCAAATTGAAGGATCGGTGTCGGGTGGTTGTGTCGAAGGGGCGGTAATTGTCGAAGCCCTTGACGCTATCGAAGAAGGCGAAGCCCGCCTTTTGGAGTTCGGCGTCAGCGACGAGGACGCCTTTGCCGTCGGTCTTGCCTGTGGTGGAACGATCAGAGTGTTGGTCGAGCCGATCGGCAGGGTTTTCCCCGAAGCAATGCTTGAGGAATTGGTGGCAGCCCGCGCTAATCGGGAAGCGATTGCTTACGAGGTAAATGTCGAAACCGGGCAACGTGCCTTACGTCACAACGCCTACCCGGATCGATTGCGAATGGACCGTTCGGGTTTCGAAGAGGACGGTCAGACGTTTGTCGCAGTCCACAACCCTCCGTTGCGCCTAATCGTTGTCGGGGCGGTTCACATCGCGCAAGCACTTGTTCCCATGGCAAGAATTGCAGGCTATGATCCGGCCATTGTCGATCCAAGGGAAGCTTTCGCCTCTAACGCCCGGTTTCCCGGAGAGAAAATCCTAACGGATTGGCCGGACGAGGCGGTAAAACAGCTTGGGCTAGACTCGCGAACTGCAATTGTTTTGCTTTCACATGATCCGAAACTGGATGACCCCGCGCTGCAAGCCGCTTTACAAGCGAACGTTTTTTATATCGGAGCCTTGGGATCCACCCGTACACACGCCAAGCGCATTGATCGGATGAAACAGGCCGGTTTCACGGATGATCAGATTGCGCAAATTCATGGTCCAATTGGGCTTGATATCGGTGCCGCGGACCCATCTGAAATCGCCGTTGCAATTCTTGCGCAAATGACTGCGGTTCTACGAGGTAAGGCGTGAAGTTCGGACCGATCCCGGTTTCGCGAGCTAGCGGAACGATTCTCGCGCATTCTGTTAAGGTCGGGGATCGAAAGCTCCGCAAAGGTGTTCGGCTGACACCCGAACATATCGCTCAGATGGATCGGGCGGGTTTAACAAATGTCACAGTTGCACGGATGGAACCAGGCGATTGTCACGAGGACGAAGCCGCGCGAACTCTGGCAACTGCGCTTGCTCCTGATCCATCTTTGGCCAATCTAAGATTGACCGAAGCATTCACCGGGCGTGTCAATTTGGTTGCTGAAAGCCCCGGGGTCGCTGTATTGAGTACAGACGCGCTGCATCGGTTCAATCAAGTTAACGCGATGATTACTGTTGCAACGGTACCCCAATATCAGCAGATGAATGCTGGCGGCATGGTGGCAACCATCAAAATCATCTCTTATGCCGTCCCTAAGGCCGATGTAATTTACGCTGCAAACCTTGCTCATGGCGCGATACGGGTTGCGAAACCAGTTTTGCATACTGCAGGTCTTGTCGTAACGGATATTCCAGGCGGCCCGCCCAATGAAAAAGGCATCGCCGCTATCCGAGGCCGGGTGGAAGAGCTAGGGATGGAGTTGTCGGACGTTCGAATCGTTCCCCACCAAACACAGGCGATCTCAAACGCGATTCTGGATACTCACGGCGACGTAGTGATGATTCTTACGGCTTCGGCGACCTCGGACGAAAATGATGTTGCACCCGAGGCGGTTCGCGCTGCGGGTGGAACCGTGGATCGGTTTGGTATGCCAGTAGATCCTGGCAATTTGCTATTTCTTGGGTCCTTGCATGGCCGTGCCGTAATCGGTCTGCCGGGTTGCGCACGCTCGCCTGCATTGAATGGGGCAGATTGGGTTCTGTCCCGAGTAGCTTGCGGGATCGAAACGACAGGCAACGACATTGCCGCCATGGGTGTCGGCGGCCTTCTCAAAGAGATACCAACAAGACCGCAACCCCGCGCCGCAAAAAGCAAGTGACGCAACGGCACTTTTGCCGAATTGCTGTGTTGATCCACTATCATAGACTCGAGAAAGTTCATCTTGGGAAAACACGCAAATATTTTTGTTCTCAAACAAAAATTCCCGTGTTTAACTCGGGCCAAGGAAAAACACTAAATAGGGAGGATCTCATGACACAGGTCTCAATGACCGTGAACGGTAAGGCCGTTAGCGGTGACGTCGAAGGCCGGACCCTGTTGTCCAGCTTTTTGCGGGAACACCTGTCACTGACCGGTACCCATGTTGGCTGCGACACCGCACAATGCGGGGCTTGCGTCGTACACGTGAACGGAGAAGCCGTTAAGTCGTGCAACATGCTTGCGCTGGAAGCAGACGGATCGGAAGTTGGCACGATCGAAGGTCAGGCAAACCCGGACGGGTCGTTGAACGTGATTCAACAGGCTTTCCAAGATCATCACGGTCTACAATGCGGTTTCTGCACGCCGGGAATGGTAATGAGCGCGGCAGCACTACTGAAGGAAAACCCGCGCCCAACTGAGGCCGAGGTGCGTAAGTACCTTGAAGGAAACCTGTGCCGTTGCACAGGCTATCACAATATCGTCAAAGCGATCATGGCCGCGTCCGGCCAAGACGTCAGCAGCATAGCCGCCGAGTAACGCGGCCAAAAAAGAATTTTCCAGGGAAGTTCTTTTTCAGGGAGGAGAACAAGCAATGCCCAAAGACAGTGGCATCGGAGCCAGTTCCAAGCGGCGCGAAGACGTGCGCTTTCTGACCGGAGCAGGCAATTACACCGACGACATCAACGTGCATGGCCAAGCTTATGTGCATTTTCTAAGATCCGACATCGCGCACGGCAGAATTAAGTCCGTGGACACCTCTGCGGCAGAAAACATGCCCGGAGTTGTGAAAGTTTTTACCGGTAAAGATTTCGAGGGCGTAGGCGGGATGCCCTGCGGGTGGGAAGTGACCGATCGTCATGGCGCTCCTATGCAGGAGCCACCGCATCCAATTCTGGCGCAGGGAAAGGTTCGCCATGTAGGGGATCCGATAGCAGCGGTAGTCGCGGATTCGCTGGAACAGGCGCGTGATGCGGCCGAAGCAATTGCTTTGGATATCGAAGAGTTACCCGCGGTTCTTGACATGAAAGCTGCTGCGCAGGACGGCGCCACTCTGGTTCACGATGATCTGAAAAATAACATCTGTTATGACTGGCATCTTGGTGAAGCTGATAATGCAAAGGTAGATGAGGTCTTTGCCAATGCGGCGCATGTGACCACGCTGGATTTGGTCAACAACCGTTTGGTTGCAAACCCGATGGAGCCTCGCGTTGCCGTTGCTGAATACAAGCGCGGTACTGACGAGTACACGTTGTACACCACGTCGCAGAACCCGCACGTTATCCGTTTGCTGATGTGCGCTTTTGTTCTGGGCCTTCCGGAGCACAAGGTTCGCGTCGTCGCACCCGACGTCGGCGGTGGATTTGGCACCAAAATCTTCCACTATGCGGAAGAGGCTTTTTGTACCTTTGCGGCGAAAGCTTGTGGGCGACCCGTCAAGTGGACCGCAAGCCGATCCGAGGCGTTTATGTCTGACGCACAGGGCCGTGATCACGTCAGCAGAATCGAATTGGCGCTTGACGCGGACAACAATTTCGTCGGCTTGCGTACTGACACATATGCCAACTTGGGCGCATATCTTTCGACTTTCTCTAGTTCAGTTCCGACTTGGCTGCACGGTACTTTGATGGCGGGCAACTACAAGACGCCGGTCATTCAGGTGAACGTGAAGGCTATGTTTACCAACACGGTGCCGGTGGATGCCTATCGCGGGGCAGGTCGCCCCGAGGCCACGTTCCAGTTAGAGCGTGTGATCGACAAAGCCGCCCGTGAATTGGGTGTGGATCCGATTGCTCTCAGACGGCAGAACTTTATCACCGAGTTCCCATACGACACTCCCGTGGCGTTGACCTACGACACTGGGAATTACAATGGGACAATGGACAAGCTTGAAGCAGCTGCCGATCTGTCTGGCTTTGCGGCGCGCCGCGCGGAAAGTGAGGCCAATGGCAAACTACGCGGCTTGGGTATAAATTGTTACATCGAGGCGTGTGGAATTGCCCCATCTAACATTGTTGGCATGTTAGGGGCTCGTGCGGGTCTTTATGATGCTGCGACGGTGCGGGTAAACGCCACTGGCTCAATCAGCGTCATGGTCGGCGCACACAGCCATGGCCAGGGCCACGAAACGGCTTTCCCGCAAGTCGTAGCGGACATGATCGGTATCGACGAGTCGATGGTCGAGATCGTGCATGGTGATACTTCCAAAATTCCGTTTGGAATGGGAACGTATGGTTCGCGTTCGCTGGCCGTCTGTGGCTCGGCCATGGTAAAGGCAACAGAAAAAGTGATCGATAAAGCGAAAAAGATCGCTGCGCATCTGTTGGAAGCGTCAGAAGCTGATATCGAATTGAAGGATGGTCAGTTCACTGTTGCTGGCACGGATAAATCCGTGGCGTGGGGCGATGTGACGTTGACGGCTTACGTTCCTCACAACTTCCCTCTGGAAGTGGAGCCTGGGCTGGAAGAGACGGCGTTCTATGATCCAGCCAATTTCACGTTCCCTGCGGGAGCCTACGCTTGTGAGGTCGAAGTCGATCCAGAGACTGGACAGGTCACAATTGAAACTTTCACGGCGGCAGATGACTTTGGCAATATCATCAACCCGATGATTGTGGACGGTCAGGTGCACGGTGGAATTGGTCAGGGAATTGGTCAAGCATTGCTTGAAAATTGTGCCTATGACGAAAATGGCCAACTCCTAAGCGCCTCATTCATGGATTATGCGATGCCGCGTGCGGACGACCTTCCGTTTTATGGTGTGGATCATTCCAGCCAGACGCCGTGTACGCACAATCCGCTAGGCGTCAAAGGCTGCGGAGAGGCTGGCGCAATCGGGTCGCCTCCTGCAGTGGTCAACGCGGTTCTGGACGCTTTAAACTCGGGTGGCAAAACCGTCGATCACATCGACATGCCGGTAAGCCCCTCACGCGTCTGGGCAGCTTTGAACAGCTAAGTTGTTGTGTGGGTGCGAGGGGCAATCCTTCGCACCCCAAGGATTTTAATTGCCAGAAGAAGGGCGGTTCCGCGCCTTTTTGAAAGGAAAACGAAATGTACAATTTCGAGTTCGAAAAACCCTCAACCATCGCCGATGCAGTTGCAGCGATGGGAGGAGAAGAAGCTCAGGCATTGGGGGGCGGGCAAACCTTGATCCCTACGCTAAAGCAGCGATTGGCCGCACCATCGTCTTTGGTATCTTTGACAGGCATCCAAGAGATGCGGGGTGTTTGCGTCGAGGATGATGGGTCAGTTTCTATTGGTGGCGCTACGACGCACGCTGCCGTGGCCGCTGATGCGGCTGGCAGCTATCCCGCGTTGGCGGCCCTGGCCGGTCAGATCGGCGATCCTGCCGTTCGAAACCGTGGTACCATTGGTGGCTCGATTGCTAACAACGATCCTGCAGCCTGCTATCCAGCGGGTGCGCTCGGCTCAGGAGCAACGATCGTTACCAATAATCGCCAAATTTCTGCAGATGACTTCTTTGAGGGTATGTTTAGCACCGCCCTGGAAGAAGGCGAGATCATCACGTCGGTCCGCTTTCCAGTGCCTCAGGCGGCAAGCTATCAGAAGTTCTTGCAACCAGCCTCCCGTTTCGCGTTAGTCGGGGTGTTTCTGGCACGGTTCGCCGACGGCGTTCGAGTCGCGGTAACTGGTGCAAGCGAAGATGGGGTGTTCCGCTGGTCCGAAGCAGAACAGGCGTTGAGCAAAGAATTCCGCCCAGACGCCCTGATGGATCTCAGGATCAATGCAATGAATATGATTGCCGACTTGCATGGAAGCAAAGCATATCGTGCACATCTTGTCAGTGTTATGACAAAGCGCGCCGTCGAAGCGTGTATGTAACTAGAGACGAAAAAACAAAAAAGCCTCGGCTAATAACCGGGGCTTTTTATTTTCTTTACGCGGGGCAGTCGTGATGGTTGCCAATATGCCCCCGTATCTTCGCGGGCTTTTAAGTGAAGTTCGACCCGGTCACGCGCGGCGTCACCGCCCGCAGAAACGAGATGCCCCAACAAACACTCCAAAACAGCCATCGCCCCCGAAAAGCTGGAGAAATGGTGCAATGATCGTGTGCTTACTGGTAAAACCACGTCTGCCGAGATACCTGGCGCGATTACATCGCTATCGGACATCATTATCAGTTTGAGTCCTTGTTTTTTTTGCAAATCGCATCGCTTGGATCGTATCGGAAGAATAGGGTTGAACAGTTATAGCAAACAGACAATCCCGTTCATCAGCACCAAGCAAATCATCGATTGCCGAGCCAACATGCCGAGGCGCTAATTTAAGCCCAGGATGCGCCATTCGCCCTGCATAATGAAAATAATATGCCAGGGCATAACTGGCGCGAGTTGCTGTGACATAACAACGATTAGACTGCATAATCAATTGTGTCGCCGCGCCTATCGTTTCAGGTTCCAGCAACCTTAGGGAGCGTGACACAACATTCAATTCGTTCCTGGCGAATTCCGCCTGCGCAGTTCCGTAATTCCCGGATTTATCTGATTGGTCCAGCCAATCCTGACCTAGTTTTTCTTCGGCATCCGTAACCAATGCAGACCGAAATGGTTGGCGGAACGCGTTGAAACCGTCAAATCCCATTTTATCGGCCAAGCGGACTAGTACGTTTGGGCTTACTCCGATCTTTTGAGATGTGACCCGAATTGGGTCGATCCCAAAATCACCCGGGTGATCAATAATATATTTTGCAGCTGCCTTTAGTTGCGTTGGCAAATCGTCGATGTCGCGACGCAATCGATTTGTCAGTTGTGTTACATGGAGTTCCATATCAAGAAAAAAACATATGTTTTGGAAATTACAAGTGCGAAACGTTTGGACTGAACGTAGACCGCAACTATAGCGCCTAAAAAGAGGGCTATGGGTAGATTAATCAGGAAGAACATCGTGTCGCAATTAGATGCAACTGGGCCTTACATTCTGGTTGCTCCAAACGGAGCAAGACGCCGGCTTACGGATCATCCGGCGATACCGATTTCAATGGACCAGATCGTTTCAACGGCGAAGGCGTGTTATGATGCTGGTGCGCGTGGCTTACATTTACACGTTAGGGACGACTATGGCCGGCATTCTTTGGACGCTGGCAGGTACCTCGAAACGATTTCGGAACTGCAACAAAATGTACCTGCGATGGATGTTCAAATCACGACTGAAGCAGGTGGTATGTATGACGTTGAGGCGCAATATCTCTGCCTGTCAGAAGTTAAGCCCAAATGGGCTTCGATTTCAGTCAGAGAGGTTGCAAAAAACCCTGAACTTGCGGCACGTATATACAGCCTTTGCGAGGATCAAGGAACCCGCGTACAGCATATCCTGTACGATGCGGCAGATGCAGATTTATTGATCAAGTGGCAAACTGAGTGTGTGGTTAAACCGTCGCAAGTGGAAAGACTTTTGGTGTTGGGACGCTATTCATTAGACCGAAATTCAGCGCCTGAGGATATCGATCAATTTCCCATCGACACTTCTCCGTGGATGGTGTGTGCCTTTGGATCGCAGGAGCATACTTGTTTGGTTAACGCCGCATTGCGCGGAGCTGATGTTCGGGTTGGGTTCGAAAACAGCTTGACCATGGAAACTGGTCAACAATGGGTCGACAATGCCGCATCAGTCGCAGCATTAGTGGCGCAGATAAAAGGTAGATCAAGATGAGTCATGTTTTCCCACGTCACACAAAATCTGAATTGCCGACCGCAATAAGCGGGGAGGGTTGTTATCTGATCGACAGTCAAGGGCGGCGATATTTGGATTGCGGCGACGCTGCGGTTTCGTGCTTGGGGCATTCGAACAAGGCAGTCATCCAAGCTGTTCAACAACAAGTGGAACAGATTGCCTTTGCTCACACCGGATTTATGACTTCGGAACCAGCTGAGGCTCTTGCTGACCTGCTCATAAAATACGCTCCGGGAGAACTGGATAGAGTCTATTTTGTGTCCGGTGGATCAGAGGCAACGGAGGCAGCGATCAAGCTGGCTCGGCAGTACTTCCTTGAGATTGGACAGCCCACTCGAAGTCACGTCATCGCACGTCGTCAGAGTTATCACGGCAATACATTAGGCGCATTGTCGGCAGGTGGGAATGAGTGGCGCCGGGCACAGTTCTCTCCGATGTTGATAGAAATGAGCCACATAGCACCCTGCTACGAATATGCCGAAAAACCCGACGCTGAGAGCAGTTTTGAATATGGGCAACGAGTGGCCAATGAACTGGAGACAGAAATTCTACGTCTTGGACCAGAGTCGGTCATGGCATTTATGGCCGAACCTGTAGTGGGCGCGACATTGGGAGCAGTTCCTGCCGTTGATGGATACTTCAAACGGATCAGAGAGATTTGTGATCAATACGGAGTGTTATTGATTTTGGATGAGGTCATGTGCGGCATGGGACGGACCGGGCATCTGTTTGCGTGCAACCATGACGGCGTGGTGCCAGACATTCTGTGTATCGCAAAGGGACTGGGCGCCGGATATCAACCAATCGGCGCCATGATGTGTACCGGAAAAATATATGACGCTATTCGCGACGGATCGGGTTTTTTTCAGCACGGCCATACTTATGTCGGACATCCAGTTGCCACTGCTGCAGCTTTGGCGGTTGTGACAGAATTGACCGAAAGAAACCTGCCGGAACGGGCGGGCGTCAAAGGTGAAAACCTGCAATCGGCATTAGAAGCGACGTTTGGCCAACACCCGAATGTCGGCGACATTCGGGGAAGGGGACTTTTCCGAGGAATCGAATTAGTTTCCGAAAGAAACAGTAAGACCCCATTTGATCCCAACAACGGAATCGCAGGTAAGGTCAAAAAAGCAGCCTTGGCCGAAGGGCTGATTTGCTACCCGATGTCAGGTACCCGCGACGGCCGAACAGGAGATCACATATTGTTGGCGCCGCCGTTTATAATCCAAGACTCTGAGGTCGACGAGTTGGTGGTAAAGCTGAAACGCGCTCTAAATAACGTATTATGAAAAGGGCTCCACCCACTTTTGAAGGAGCCCTTAGAATAAGAAATACGCAATCTTACTTTTGTGGTAGCGGCCCAATCATCATGATCATTTGACGGCCTTCCATCTTCGGCATGTTTTCTATCTTGCCGATTTCCTGAATGTCTTCAGCGACGCGTTCGAGCAACTCGCGCCCGAGATTTTGGTGCGCCATCTCACGGCCACGAAAGCGTAGAGTTATTTTGACCTTGTCGCCCTTTTCAAGGAACTTTACGACGTTTTTCATTTTGACGTCATAGTCATGCGTGTCGGTGTTCGGACGGAATTTGATTTCCTTCACCTCTATGACTTTTTGTTTCTTTCGGGCTTCGCTTTCGCGTTTTTGCTGTTCGTATTTAAACTTGCCAAAATCCATGATCTTGCAGACCGGTGGGTTCGCGTTGGGCGATATCTCGACCAGATCGAGGCCAGCTTCGGCGGCAAGTTGCATGGCTTTCGCGGGATGAACCACCCCGACATTTTCGCCATCAGCGCCTATCAGGCGAATTTCGGGGGCACGGATTCTGTCATTTACGCGCGGTCCGGTTTCTCTCTGCGGTGGCGCGTTGTGAGGTCTGCGAGCTATGGGTTCATTCCTTTGATGATTTCAGAAATTCGAGCCCGGAATTTAGACGTCTCCGGGCATCGTTTCAAGCGGCATAACGGGGTATTACACCGAAAAATCTAAGTTTTGTCTGGGGTTTTTAGCAGGCAGGGTAAGTTTTAGCCCTGCCTTTGAATTGTGTCAGCCCACAAAGGCCTTTTCGACCACGAATTCTTTGGGTTCGGAATTAGCGCCTTCGCGCAAGCCGAAACCTTCCAGAATAGCTTTAATGTCGTGGTTAAAGGCGAGACTTCCGCAAACCATAGCACGATCTGTCTCGGGCCTTATTCCACCTTCGACACCCAAATCAGCGAATACAGTTCCGTCCTGCAACAAGGTGGTGATACGTCCCATCTTTGGACTCTCTTCTCTTGTTGTTGTCGGATAATACCGAATCTTGTCGGCGAAGTCTTCACCGATGAGTTCGGCCAGTAACTCGTCCTGCCGAATGTTGTCGATCAATTCCTGGCCATAGTTCAACTCGGCCACGTCGCGACAAGTGTGAGTGATGATGATCTCGTCATAATCTTCATAAGTCTGTGGTTCGCGCAGCAAGGAAGCAAAAGGAGCGAACCCAGTTCCTGTGGCAAAAAACCAAATACGCTTGCCCGGCAAGAGCGCGTCGTGCACCAGGGTGCCAACTGGTTTGGGTCTTAGAATGATCTGATCGCCAGGTTTGATATGCTGCAGCTTGGACGTAAGCGGGCCATCCTGAACCTTGATCGAGTAAAACTCCAATTCTTCGTCCCAAGAAGGGGAGGCGATAGAGTAGGCACGCAACAGCGGTTTACCGTTATCACCTAACAGTCCAATCATAACAAATTCACCTGAACGGAACCGTAAAGAGGCCGGGCGCGTGACTTTGAACGAGAACAAACGATCCGTCCAATGTTTGACGTCGGTCACAGTTTGGGCGTCTGGCAAGACGGGAGCCTTAACGGCGGTTGCTTCGGTCACGGATTTCATCTCTGTCATCGTTTCGCTGCCGATCTGCTAAACCGACATCTCCGTTTAATCTTTGATCCAAGTCAGGAAAAGGGGCAGATTGTCCCTTTCGGCGTCTTACGTTGAAGCGTCGGTCGATCAGCCGCGAAGACGCGCCTGATAGTTGTGCTCCTGCCAATCGGCTCTGCTCAGCCATTGGTCTTCGGGTTGGCGGGCAGCCAACGCGTGATCAATCTCAATCTCATCAAATCCACTTCTTCGGGCCATTGCATATTGATCAGCCAACACATGGCCCTTGGCCCTCAATCGGCCTCTATAGCCTTTCAGGCGCAATGTCCGCGCGATGGTAAAGCCGCGACCGTCAGCAAAGGACGGGAAGTCCACGCGAACCATTCGGGAGCTGCCCAAGCGTTCCATTAACTCGTCAGGATCTGCGTCTGAATTCACATCCAGCGCGACAACATCATTAGCCGCATCATCAAGTGTGACGAAACCGTCTGTCCAGTCATCAGGGGAAAACCCCCCGTCGGTAACAATTACGTTCATGTTTTTTCTCCGGTACGGACCATTTTTCCATCAATGAAATGGATGCCGCATTCTTCTTTGTTCTGATTGCGCCAACGTCCGGCGCGCGGTTCTTCGCCCTCTTTGACCGGCGATGTGCAGGGGGCGCAACCGATCGAAGGGTATCCTTTTGCCACCAGTGGATGTCGTGGTAAGCGATTTTCGTCCATATAGGCACGTACGTCTTCTGGTGCCCAATGTGCCAACGGGTTGACCTTGATCCGACCTGTTCCGTCTTCGACTTCGAAGAACTCCAGAGTGGCCCGATTGCCCGACTGAAAGCGCTTTCGCCCTGAAATCCAGCCGCTGTAGCCAGAAAGTGCCTGTTGCAAGGGAAAGGTTTTCCGCAGATTGCAACAGGCGTCTGTATCATGAACGTGAAGGGCGCCATATGGGTCGTCACGCTGTACATCTTCATCATTCGCTCGGATAATACGGACGTTGCTCAGCCCCAGTCTATCACTGACTTCATGCTGATACTCCAAGGTCTGAGTAAACAGCATCTGCGTATCAATGAACAACACTGGTGTAGCCTTATCGACTACTGCCACCATGTGCAGCAAGACGACTGATTCCGCTCCAAAGCTGGAAACCAGGGCAAGATCTTCGATTTCTGCCAGCGCGCCATGCATCACGTCATGAGCACTGTGGTGCCGGAACCGATTATTCAGCGCACCGACTTGCTGTGTCAGCGCGCGACGATCCCGGCCAAGTTCCGTTTGTATCAGGTCAAGCGGCATTTGCTCGAGCCTCTGGATAGAGAGCAGCCTTGAACGGCGCCATTCCAACGCGACGGTAAGTTTCCAGGAAAGTCTCTTCGGTGCCGTCTCGCTGCTCCAAATAGGTTTCTACGATACGTTCCACGGCAGGCACGATTTCGTCGTAAGCAAAACCAGGCCCGGTGCGATCACCAACCGCGGCGGCTTCGGTTGCGTCGCCACCCAATGTAATTTGATAGTTTTCGACGCCAGCACGATCCAAGCCAAGAATACCAATATGGCCTACGTGGTGGTGGCCACACGCGTTAATGCAGCCCGAAATCTTGATCTTCAGGTGGCCGATATCATGCTCAAGCTTCAGCTCGTCGAAGCGGGTCGCAATCTCTTGTGCAACCGGGATTGAACGGGCGGTCGCCAGCGCGCAGTAATCCATGCCGGGGCAGGCAATGATGTCGCTGATCAGGCCGATATTGGCTGTGGCCAGCTCATACTCTTGCAGCTTGGCATGGATCACCGGCAGGTCCAACTTGTGGACATGCGGCAGAATCACGTTCTGCTCATGGCTGATGCGCAGTTCGTCATAGGCGAACTCTTGGGCCAGATCCGCCATCACGCGCATCTGCTCGGCAGTCGCATCACCCGGTGTCTGACCGTGCTTCTTGATCGAGATCGTGACGATCGCGTGGTCCGCGTTCTTGTGCGGTGCGATGTTGGTATCGACCCACGAACGGAAGACCGGATCGTTGGTATAGGCGCCTTCGAACGACGCAACCGAACCTTTGCGGAAGGCCGGAGGTGCAAAGTGGCCTTTGATCTCATCCAGCAGAGCCATATCGGCGCCCTTGAACTGCGGGCGAACCTGTAGGAAGCGCTCATTCACCTTGGCGCGGATGGCGTCGATGCCATGTTCGTGCACAGTGATCTTAATGCGCGCTTTGTACTTGTTGTCGCGGCGGCCGATCTGGTTCCACACGGACACCGTGGCTTCCAAATAGGCCAGCAAATCGTCAAATGCGACGAACTCGGACAGCTCCTTGCCGATCATCGGAGTACGGCCAAGACCGCCACCCACGATAACACGGGCACCAAGAACGCCGTCACGTTCAACCAGTTGCAGGCCGATATCGTGCGCCTTTATCACTGCGCGATCGTTTTCCGATCCGGTAATAGCGATCTTGAACTTTCGCGGCATGAACTGGAATTCCGGATGGTCGGTGGACCATTGACGCAGAAGTTCAGCGTAGGGGCGGGGGTCCGCAATTTCATCTGCCGCGGCACCCGCAAAATGGTCGGCAGTAACGTTGCGAATGGTGTTGCCCGAGGTCTGGATGGCGTGCATGCCAACCTCGGCCAGCGCATCCAGCATATCCGGCACGTCATTCAGTTTGGGCCAGTTGTACTGGATGTTTTGACGGGTGGTGAAGTGACCGTACCCTTTATCCCACTTCTCGGCTAGCAGGGCCAACTGGCGCATCTGCGCGCTGGACAGCGTACCATAGGGAATAGCTACTCGCAGCATGTAGGCGTGCAACTGCAGATAAAGGCCATTCATCAAACGAAGTGGTTTGAATTCATCTTCGGTCAAAGAGCCGTCAATTCGACGTTCAACTTGAGCGCGGAACTGCGCGTTGCGCTCTGACAAAAATGCTGCGTCAAACTCAGAGTAACGATACATGATTAGTTGTCCTTAATTGCAGCCCCGAACCTTGGGGGCCTTTACGGGGAGAGAGGGCCGGAGGTCAGGCCCGGGGCTGCGGGGAAGTTTCCTGTTTGCCATGGGCATAATTGGACGGGCCAGTCCGTCGGAAATCTTCCCGAAAATGGGTAGGTTCAGGACCTGAGTCACCCGCCACAGCATCAGCGAGATAGGCGCCGACAATCTTGCTGTACTGGCGTTCGGCATCTAGCAATCGAACTTGCGCGTGTGCTTCGTCGGTGATCAGTTCCGCATCAGAAAAATCGCGAGACCAACGGTCATCTTCTGTCAGGTAAACCACATCTCCTTCCAACAGATCGTTGGCGGTGACAACTTTGGGTGTAAAAGCGCGGGCCATCAGGCAAGCTCCTTGTTGAAATCTTTCTGTGCGGCGAATGCGTCTCGCGGCGACAAACCGTAAAATGTCAGCGCAGGTCCGTTCATCTCAGCGGCGGTCAGATCGGCTGACAAACGATCCAGTGTCGTGTGCACCACGCACTGATCAGAACGCGACGCGTTTTCGACAATGGTAACGGGTGTATCGCGATCTGCCCCATGCATAATCAGACGGCCCTGGATGAATCTGGCGGATTTTTTGCCCATATAGATTGCGGCCACAGAGCCAGGGCGCGCCAAAGCAGCCCAATCGTGATCAGCAAACCCGTTCACATCGTGGCCCGTTAGAAATCGAACGGATGAGTTACGTTCTCGCCGAGTGAGGCTTTGACCAATTGTCGCTACTGCTGCCGACGCTGCAGTAACACCGGGCACAATGCGCCATGAAATACCTGCGGCCTCAACGGCATCTATTTCTTCATCAAGGCGGCCAAAAACGGTCGGGTCGCCAGACTTCAAACGAACGACACGCTGATACTTGGTTGCGTATTCGACCAGCAATGCGTTTATGTCACTTTGTTTCCATGACGGGCCAAAACCGGCTTTACCTACATCCACTAGGGGCGCTTTTTTGCCGGCCAGCTCGAGCACTTCAGAACTTATTAAGCGGTCATGCAGAACAACGTCCGCCGATTCAAATGACCTTATCGCCTTAACGGTAAGCAGTTCTGCATCGCCGGGGCCAGCGCCGACAAAATCGACGTTACCGGGTTGAACTATGTCTTGATGATGCTGCATTTGGCGATCCGGGCGTGGTTTGACTTACCTCACAATATAGGAAATATTTCCTCCACGACGCCATAATGTGTGAAAAAAAAGAACATTTGTTCCAAATTTTACTGCCGGAGGAACAAGAGTTTCGAAACGAGAGGAAAACAAGAATGTCGGTGCGAATAGACGCCACAGACCAGAAAATTCTGTTCGAGCTGCAAAGAGACGCTAGCCAATCTCTGGATGAGATCGCAGCTCGTGTTGGTAGTTCGAAGACACCAGTTTGGAATCGCATACGAAAGCTGAAGGGTGCTGGTGTTATAGGTCAGCAAACTGTGTTGCTGGATGCCGAGGCGTTAGGTTTCGAGGCGACATTCTTTGTCCTGATCCGAACTTCGGAGCATGAGGCTGAATGGCAGCGTAAATTTCTCAACGCATTGCGAAATCGCCCCGAAGTTCAAGAAGCGCATCGGCTAGCAGGCGACATCGACTACATTCTGAAGGTTCGGGTCAAAAATGCCCGCGCATACGATGCGTTTTATCAAAACCTGATTTCCGAGGTTCGGGTTCACAACGTCACGGCCTTACTATCGATGGAAGAAATTAAGTCCACAACCATGTTGCCGTTGAATGCGATTTCCCTGGACTAACACGCGAAATTCAAGCTTGGACCATTAAGTTTGACAGGCCGTGAAAGTGATAGGTGTCAGCGTACCGCGCCTTTTCAATGAGGTGCAAATTTGGACATCTATCGAACAAAACGCGCAACGCAATGCGCATCTCAAGTCGCGCAAGAGGAGCTCCGACGCAGAAATGCAGCCCTCCGCCAAAACTAACATTAGCAATTGCTTTGCGGCTGGGATCGAATAAGTCTGGCTGCGGCCAAACCTCGGGGTCTCGGTTTGCTGCCGCTAGCAGTAAGGCGATTTGCTCACCTCTACAGAAGGTATTTCCAAAAACTTCGACATCTTCATAAGCGTATCGCGTGAACATGTGCAAAGGTGGGTCGTACCTTAAGACTTCCTCGACCAATTGGTCTAAGGGGCTGGAAAATAAGTCCTGAGAAAAGGCTCCATCAGTCAGTACAGCATTTAAGCCATTTCCAAGGGTGTGCACGGTTGCTTCATGTCCCGCGTTCAGCAAAAGTATGCAGGTTGCAATTAACTCATCTCTGTTTAGCTTTTCACCATCTTCTTCCGCTTGAATCAAACGTGTGATGAGGTCGTCTTTCGGATCGTTACGGCGGTGTTCGATGTATTCGTTTAAGAACGCACTGAATTCGCTTGAAGATTGGGCAGCCGCGTCTTCGGTTTGCCTTGTCCTGCCTGCCTGATACATAGCGACCATATCGTGCGACCAAGCCAGAAGTTGTGGGGCTATATCCTCAGGCACCCCGAGCAAGCGACAAATAGTGATGACGGGAACTTGATTGCAGTATGCTGGCAAAAGATCGAACGGTTCTTTGGGAAATTCGTCGATCAGACTATTGCATAGCTCTTCAATGCCCGTTGACATCGCTGAGATAGCCCGGGAAGTGAACGCGCGCAAAACCAATGCCCGCAACCTTGTGTGACGAGGCGGTTCAAGCTCAAGCATTGAGTTGATCTCGACCGACAACCAAGGGGCTAGATGCGAGGGTCCCGGCGAAGCCATTTCAGGCGGAACCTCGCGGCCAAAGCGACGATCACGCAACAGGGACAGGACAGCCCGATTAGATACAGCCGCAACCATCCCGTAATCGTGCCAAAAAAACAGGTCGCCATATTGTCGAGCTTCAGCATAAAAGGAATAGGGGTTCTGTACGAAGGACGGGTCAGTAGGAGATTGTGTCAACGTCTTCATGAACCGCACACTTGCCATGGCGCCCGTCGAATGCAAGACCCTAAAGCATGCATCGGTTATGGATCATACTAGGGTTTCTCTCAGCGGTCGGGCTATTGTCTGTGGGCGTTTGGACCTATGCCTATCGTCAAGCTCTCTCGCAACTAAGTGAAAAGGCAGAGGCGGACCTCGAACTTGCGGCCGACAGGTTGAGCACACAGATGCAGGTGTACCAAGAATTGGCCGTGTTGATGGCAGACCACCCGGGCCTGCGTACGCTCGAAGACGCATCGCAGAAACGGGCAGCGCGGTTATTGTTGTTGGACGTGGCGGACAAAACTGCTGCAGTCAACATTATGTATTTGGATCGCAAAGGGCAGGTTCTGGCGGCAGCACAACCGACGCCACAACCAAGTTTAGCGAAACACCCGGCATTTAAACGGGCAATGCAAGGCGCCTTGGGCACTGCGCATGGAGTCATGCCGAACAGCGATGATCGTACATATTCATATGCTGCGCCTTCTTTCGGTCCTTTTGGGGAAATTGAAGGCGTCTTGATGGTCGTCGCAGACGTTCAGGATGTGGAACAAACCTGGCGTGGTAGCACCGAGGCGGTATTCTTCGTCGATTCCGATGGGATCGTCTTTATCTCCAATCGGTCTGATCTTTTGTTTTGGCAAAGGTCCGAAGGGCAACCCGGACTGGTCCCTCCCAACGGTGGGTCCGTTGATTTCGCCTCAATTCACGTTGGGGTTCACGAGGTTTGGAAACTGAACTGGGGCCGTTATCTGCCTAACCGCGCACTGCATCTTACGCTTGATCTTCCAGTGATCGACATGACGGCGGAGGTGTTGGTGGACGTCGCACCCGCACGGCGCTTAGCTATTTTACAGGCCGCTGCCGTTGCTGCGATTTGTTTGGCATTTGGTGCATTTTTGTTTCTTGCGACCGAGCGTCGACGTGCGCTGTCCGAAGCTAATGCGGTATTGGAAAGCCGCGTTGCGCAGCGAACACGCGCCCTCACTGCCGCAAATACTGCTCTGCGCCACGAGGTTTCAGAAAGACAAGAGGCGGAAGCGGCCCTTCGACAAGCACAGGCTGAGCTTGTGCAAGCTGGTAAGCTGAGTGCGTTAGGGAAAATGTCAGCAGGGATCAGTCACGAACTGAACCAACCACTGATGGCAATTCGGCAATTTGCTGACAATGGCTCTGCGTTTCTTGATCGTGGAAACGAGTCGCGCGCTGGGGAAAACTTGGGGCGGATTTCCGAAATGGCGGCTCGTATGGCGCGGATCATCAAGAACTTGAGGGCATTCGCCCGAAACGAAAGCGAACCCATGGGTAGGGTTGATCTCGTTCAGGTCCTCAACACAGCTGTGGAACTGACCGAAACTCGTTTGCGCACTGATGGAGTCGATTATGACTGGGAACCTCCAACTACACCGGTATGGGTTTGGGGCGGCGAAGTTCGTTTAGTTCAGGTTTTTGTTAACCTTATCACCAATGCCGCGGATGCTATGGAGGGATCCCAAAACGCAAGAGTCAAAATAACACTACACACTGATAGACGGCCAAGGGTCTCGGTTCGAGACACCGGGCCAGGCATCGAGGACCCGGATCGTATGTTCGAACCTTTCTACACCACTAAATCAGTCGGCAGCTCGGAAGGTATGGGGTTAGGCTTGTCAATATCGTATGGGCTTGTTCAGAGTTTCGGGGGCGACATACGGGGCAGGAACACACCAGAAGGAGCTGAATTTACTGTCGAGCTTGACCCCTATACCAAGGAAAAGGCGGCATAATGCGCAAAGTTCTTTTGGTCGACGATGATCCTGCTGTTCGCGAAGCTCTGGCACAGACACTAGAACTTGCGGACTATGAACCGGTTTCCACAGGTTCGTTTGTCGCTGCCAAGGATCATATTCGAAGGGATTTCGCAGGAGTAATTGTATCTGACATTCGTATGCCGGGTCGCGATGGTTTTCATCTGCTTACATACGCCCGAGACATCGATCCAGAGTTACCGGTTATTTTGCTTACCGGAGAAGGCGACATACCAATGGCGGTTCAAGCTATGGGGAAGGGCGCCTTCGACTTTCTGGAAAAACCTTGTGCCGCCGACGATTTAGTGTCGGTGCTGAAAAGAGCGTTCGCCGCCCGTGACGAAATACTCGATAAGCGAAAACAAAAACGGGAACTAGAGAAGGGTGACCCTGCGGCGCGCATGTTATTTGGGTTGTCGGATCAAGCGGAGGCGCTGCGGGCCAGGGTTAGGACAGTAGCCGCAACCAGGGCTGAGGTTTTAATTAAGGGTCCGACCGGTAGTGGTATTTCCAAAGTCGCGGAAGTCGTGCACTTGATATCCGCCAACGGACAGGGGGCTTTTGTAAAACGCCCTGCGTCGGGCTTGTCGAGCCAAGAGTTGATACAAAGCTGTGAGGACGCAGCCGGTGGCTCGTTGTTTCTGGATGAAATTTCGGCAATGCCCACCGCGACTCAATACGCGGCACTGGACATTATGGAAAAGGGTTCCCTTGCACGGATCATCGCCGGATCGACAGCTGATCTGGAGAAATTGTCTGCAGAGGGGCAGTTCAACGCAGATCTTTTCTATCGATTGGACGTAATGCGTGTAAGGATCCCATCGTTGGCTGAACGGCCCGAGGATATTCCCGTTCTTTTCCGGCAATACGTCGACCAGGCCGCAGAGCAAGCGGGATTGACGGCACCCGACGTATCCTCGGAACACCTTGCGGCACTGATGGCGCAGGATTGGCCGGGTAATGCCAGATCTTTAATGTCGGCGGCGATGCGTTTTGTGCTTGGTATGCCAGAAGAGGCCGCAAAAGCTGCGGATCAGGGTTTGAATGAACAGATGGCCAGCGTAGAGCGTTCGCTGTTGATCGCGGCTTTGGGGCGACACAACGGTAAGGCTTCGGAGGCGGCAAAAGCGCTAAAGCTGCCGCGTAAAACATTTTACGACAAACTCGCTCGTCACCAAATACGGCCCGAGGATTATCGAAGATAACATCTGTTGCCGCGTCTTCGAAACATAAGTGCGCCTCGACCTGTTGATTCGATGTGTGCGGATTTTCGCACAACCAAGGAGACCGGTGTGCGGGAATTCGCACAATGAATTCTGGATCATCGCTCAAACTTTTAGCTGAGGGTCATAAAACAATGTTTTTGTGGCAAAAACTGTTTGGCGGAGAGCTTGGAAACAAATCGTTGAGGTCCAAGCGGCGATTCGCTTCACTTCGCGCAGCGATCGCTGGCACAGCGTTCAGCAGTGAATTGAAGTCTGGGAGGAAAGACAAATGAAGTTTTTGACAACAGCTGCCACGGCTCTGGCCCTGTCCGTCACGGCCACGGCAGGTTTTGCCGCATGCGAAGAAGGCGAAATCGTCGTCAAATTTGCGCATGTGACAAACACGGATAAGCACCCCAAGGGGATTGCGGCATCACTTCTTGAGCAGCGCGTAAATGACGAGATGCAGGGCGTGATGTGCATGGAAGTTTACCCGAACTCCACGCTTTACAACGACGACAAAGTGCTTGAGGCGATGTTGCAGGGTGATGTGCAGCTAGCGGCTCCGTCGCTATCGAAGTTCGAAAAATTCACCAAGCAGTTCCGGCTGTTTGACCTGCCGTTCATGTTCAAGAACATTGACGCTGTGGATGCTTTCCAGGCGTCTGCTGACGGCCAGGCTATGAAAGACAGTATGCAGCGCCGCGGACTGCAAGGACTGGCATTCTGGCACAATGGCATGAAGCAGATGTCGGCTAACAAGCCTCTTATGGATCCGTCAGATGCCGACGGCCTGAAGTTCAGAGTTCAGTCGTCAGACGTTCTGGTTGCCCAGATGGAGGCAATTGGCGGCAGCCCGCAAAAAATGGCGTTCTCAGAGGTTTATGGTGCGCTGCAGCAAGGCGTTGTGGACGGACAAGAGAACACTTGGTCGAACATTTATGGCAAAAAATTCTTCGAGGTTCAGGACGGTATCACAGAAACCAATCACGGCATTATTGACTACCTTGTTGTGACGTCCGTTGACTGGCTGGACAGCCTTGACCCCGAAGTAAGAGAGCAGTTCCTAACCATTTTATCCGAGGTCACCGAGCAACGTAACAAAGAAGCTTTCGCCGTAAACGAAGCTGCAAAAGCCTCGATAACAGACGCCGGTGGCATTATTCGCGATCTCAACCCAGAACAGCGTCAGGCTTGGGTCGATGCGATGAAGCCTGTGTGGGACAAGTTCGCAGATGACGTAGGTCAGGACAAAATCGACGCCGCTCAGGCGATCAACGCAGGGTTCTGATCCCTGATCGGGTCGCGCGTCTGACGACTGGGGAGTGATCGACGCGCTGGCCGGGCGGGCGACATTTGGCCCGCCGCACTTTACTCTCGTTACAAAAAAATGCGGGGACAGATAAATGTCTGGTTCAAAAACCGGCCAAGGCGGGTTGGTTGACCAAATCGAAGAAACCATGATTGCGTTGCTGTTGGGTCTTATGACAGTTGTGACTTTCGCCAACGTGATCGCGCGGTTTGTGTTCAACTCCAATATTCTTTGGGCTCTTGAACTAACGGTCTTCACTTTTGGCTGGTTAGTTCTTTTGGGTGCATCATACGCCGTTAAAAAACACGCCCACCTGGGAGTGGACGCGATCCTTAATATGCTTGCGCCTGCACCTCGTCGCATTCTAGCCTTGATAGCCGTTGCGTGCTGCCTTGTTTTCTCGTTGCTGCTGTTGAAAGGGTCCTACGACTATTGGGCCGTCTTCGCGGACTTGCCACCAACATCTGGTCGCTGGTTTCCAACTGGGTTCGATACCGGCGCGCGTAGCCAAAGTTTTTATGAAGTAGATGACATTCCAATGGTTGCACCGTTGCGCTTTCTGGAAGACCTCATCAACTACGGCGAAGGCTATGAAAAACTTCCCAAGGTGGTGCCGTATCTTGTTCTGCCTGTTTCCATGCTGCTGCTTGTGATCCGATTTTCACAGGTCGCCGTGCAGATCTGGCGCGGTGAGACTGATCGCCTTGTTGCCAGCCACGAAGTTGAAGACGAGATCGAAGAAGTTCGGGCTCAGCAGGGAGAGCACGACTAATGGACGTAATACTTCTATTTTCGATGGTCATCGGCCTGCTGTTGATCGGGGTTCCGATCGCCGTAGCTTTGGGCCTAAGCTCAACCCTCTTTCTGTTGATCTACTCCGACAGCTCGCTGGCCTCTGTCGCCGGCACGCTCTTTGAGGCGTTCGAGGGTCACTTTACTCTGCTTGCGATTCCTTTCTTCATATTGGCCTCGTCCTTCATGACGACCGGTGGTGTCGCGCGAAGGATCATTCGCTTTTCAATTGCCTGCGTCGGTCACTTGCCAGGAGGTTTGGCGATTGCCGGTGTCTTCGCCTGTATGTTGTTTGCGGCTTTGTCCGGATCCTCTCCGGCCACGGTCGTTGCAATCGGTTCCATCGTCATCGCGGGAATGCGCCAAGTCGGTTATTCCAAGGAGTTTGCCGCCGGTGTGATCTGTAATGCTGGGACATTGGGTATCCTGATCCCGCCATCAATTGTGATGGTTGTCTATGCTGCAGCTGTCGAAGTTTCAGTTGGGCGAATGTTCCTTGCCGGAGTTATTCCGGGCCTGCTTGCAGGTTTAATGCTTATGGTCACCATCTATGTCATGGCAAAGGTGAAGAACCTGCCAAAAGGCGATTGGAAAGGGTGGGGCGAAATAGTCGTTTCGGCCAGAGAGGCCGGTTGGGGTCTGTTTCTTATTGTCATCATTCTGGGCGGAATCTATGGCGGTATTTTCACCCCGACGGAGGCAGCGGCCGTGGCTGCGGTTTACGCCTTCCTGATTGCGAGCTTTGTCTACAAAGATATGGGCCCGTTAAGCACTGAAGGCGAGGCATCAAATGTTTCTCTGCTGAAGAAACCTCAGGCACTGATTACGGCGTTTTTTCACCCAGATACAAAGCACACGTTGTTTGAGGCCGGAAAACTGACTGTTACGCTGCTGTTTGTGATCGCCAACGCCTTAATCCTGAAACATGTACTGACAGACGAACAGGTGCCGCAACATATTGCCAGCGCAATGCTTTCCGCGGGTTTGGGTCCGGTAACTTTTCTGATTGTGGTCAATGTAATTCTGTTGATCGGTGGTCAGTTCATGGAACCATCCGGCCTTTTGGTGATCGTTGCGCCATTGGTATTTCCAATCGCGATCGAACTGGGAATCGATCCGATTCACTTGGGCATCATAATGGTCGTAAACATGGAAATCGGAATGATAACGCCCCCGGTGGGATTGAACCTGTTTGTGACTTCGGGTGTCGCGGGGATGCCAATGATGGGCGTGGTGAGGGCCGCGCTGCCCTTCTTGGCAGTGTTGTTCGTGTTCTTAATATTGGTCACTTATGTCCCTTGGATATCGACCTATTTACCAAACACGTTTATGGGGCCGGAAATCGTCACGAATTAGAATATCTACAATGAAAGGGGGCGGACCCTTTGCGGGCCCGACCTCTCTTTTTTGAACATAATCAAGTAATGTCAGGCGTTTTCCAACGCTTGAATAATGCCTGAGAAGTCTTCTGCCTTAAGGCTGGCGCCGCCTACCAACGCGCCATCGACGTTTGAAACGGAAAAAATTTCGGAAGCATTTTGCGGCTTTACCGACCCACCGTACAGTAACCGGATCGAGCTTGCTGAGTCCGCGCCAAAGCGGTCTGCAAGTTTTGTCCGCATAAAGTCGTGAACTTCGCAAATCTGATCCAGAGTGGGAATTTTGCCTGTTCCAATTGCCCAGATAGGTTCATATGCCACGACTAGGTTCTCTCCGATTGGTTGGTCCGGAATAGAACCCGAAATCTGTTCACCTATAACATCCAGTGTTTCCGCAGCCTCGCGCTGCTCTATGCTTTCCCCCACACAGACGATGGCAATTAGTCCGGCATCCTTCGCTGCGATGGCCTTAGCTCTTACGAGTTCATCGGATTCGCCATGATCCTGCCGCCTCTCAGAGTGGCCCAGGATCACGTATTCGGCGCCTGCATCTTTTAGCATCTCGGCGCTCAGATCACCGGTGTGTGCACCGGCAACTAGTGCGTGGCAATCCTGTCCACCCACGATGACGCTGTTGGCCTGAACAGCCTGAGCTGCCCGATGCAAAAGCGTCGCGGGTGGGCAAATCAGGATGTCGATATCTGGATTTGGGTACAAACTAGAGAGTTTCTCTAATTCCGCGAGAGAGGTAGCCGTACCGTTCATTTTCCAATTGCCCGCTGCAAGTTTGCGCCGCATCTCCAACTCTCCGTTGTGAAAATTTCGTAGCATTTCAGTTAGCACCCCTATCGAAAGCTTACAATTCCGCTTGCGGTCAGTTGCATTGCAGGGCAGGAGTTTCGCGCGAATAAATCTGGTGCAAAATGATAGACAACCTAAATCTTGAAAAATTGGATCAACGCGACCCCGCAGAACTAGCCCGACTAGCGCGAGGGGTACGCGAGCTTGGCTTTCTTACAGTTTCCGAAACCGGACTGAACGAGCAACAACTTAAGGACGTTTTCGACGCCTATCGTAATTTTTTTCACTTGCCCGAATCTGAAAAACAAACGGTCAACATGGCTGCCACCGGATCGAACCGGGGATGGGGTGCGCCAAAGTCAGAGCAATCCAACCCTGATGCTAATCCCGATTTCAAAGAAGTTTTCGACTGTGGATATGAGCTTCCACCCGGAGACCCTTATAGCATCCGAAATCTCAGCGTTTATGCACCCAACCTGTGGCCAGAAAATCCGCCTGGATTTCGTCCGACAATCGAATCTTACTACAGCACCGCCTGCAATGTCGCGATGAGGGTGCTTCGGGCTATCGCCGTAGCCGTCGGTCGTGATGAAGCCAGTTTTGACAACGCATTCGACACCCCGATGGCGCTGCTACGTGGAAACTATTATCCGCAGCGCCCTCGATGGGCCGGAGAAAAAGACTTCGGAATTGCCGAACACACTGACTATGGCTGCCTGACCTTGCTGGCAACCGATGGAACACCTGGGCTTGAGGTGAAATTGCCTGATGGAAGCTGGCAACTGGTTCAAGCTGGACCCGGTCAATTCATAATAAATTTCGGAGAAATGTTGGAACTCTGGACTTCCGGAGAGGTCAAAGCGACGTTGCACCGTGTGAAAGGAGGGGGACAGGAACGGATTTCGATCCCACTATTCTTCAACCCGTCATTCGACACAAATGTCGCCCCGCCGCGTTCGGGTGAAACCATAACCGCAGGCGAACATTTGACGCGGCGGTTCAACGAGACCTATGTACATCTGCAAAAAGCGTCCTAGGACTGGGGCGCGATGTTTTCGTCGAATTTGATGGACTCACCGCAGCCACAGGCATCAACTACGTTGGGGTTGCGAAACTTGAATCCTGATTCAAGCAACGACACCTCATAGTCGATTTCGGTTCCAAAGAGGAACATCTGGGCCATCGGAGCAATAATAACGCGGGCGCCGTCCTGTTCGACGACTTCATCGTTTGGATCTGCCTGATCGACGTAGTCCATGGTGTATTCCATCCCGGCGCACCCGCCCTTTTTCACACCGATGCGCAGCCCGGCATGACCACCCGACTGCATCAGGCGAACAATCTGCTCGGCGGCTTTAGGCGTCATAGTAACGGCCTGTTTGCCCGGAATACCAAACATAGAAAACTCCAACTTCCACGTGCTGACACCAATTTAGGATGGACAGAAGCCGGGCTCAAGAGACGTCAAACAAAGACATGCAACAATTCTACCGAAGTTTCGTCAATTTGAGACGGGTTGCGTGTGATTGGTGGATGGAGTTAGCCTGCCTGAAATATAGAATTAGTTGAATTGGAAGGCATCGAGCAATGGCTCAACT
This sequence comes from Ruegeria sp. YKSD179, assembly GCF_059612885.1. NCBI lineage: Bacteria > Pseudomonadati > Pseudomonadota > Alphaproteobacteria > Rhodobacterales > Roseobacteraceae > Ruegeria > Ruegeria sp. YKSD179. The sequence goes on from NZ_JBXWRL010000004.1 coordinate 97,957, forward strand.
AAGTAAATTCTACAACAAAAATCTGACGCTGATGGCTGCCTTAGGATTGATGTGTATTGGACACGCGCAATTGGCAGTCGCTGACACAAAACGCCACCCAGTCGGTTGCGCCACAGCCGAAGGCGATTTACGTGCAATAGCGGCAGAGAAAAAACATGCCCAAGATCAACAGGTTGAAAGCGTTGTTTCCATCACTCCGGCCGGCGCACTTTTGGGTTTAGTTACCGGAACCGAAGACAAAAGGCTCGAAATGCTGTCCGGTGAGTATGTCAAGCAACTGGACGAACGAGCCGCGGAAATAAGAGCGAAGTGTAACGTTAAGTAATTAAACAGATCGTTCTTTGGCGACTGCGGTCCGCAGCGGACCAAAATTGTAGGGATGGCAGGTACCAAAGGCCCGTGCAGTTCGCGCAATACGTTTCGGCAGCTGGCCAGTTGGAAAAGACGCCCTTAACCTTCATGTCCCGCGCAGGACACAACCAGCAACAATATGACATTCCGGAAACAGTTATTTACCAACCTACACATCGCCTTGTATCGGCCAAGCATTTGTTCAGGATATACCGGAGTTACATAAAGCCCAGTTCAAGACGTGCTTCGTCGGACATCATTTCCATGCCCCACGGGGGTTCCCAAGTGAGCTCTACATCAACTTCCTTAACACCGGCAACCGGTTCGATCGCCTCAACGATCCAACCCGGCATTTCGCCAGCTACCGGGCATCCCGGTGCCGTTAAGGTCATGATGACCTTGACGACATTTTCGTCACTGATGTCAATCGTGTAGATCAAGCCCAAGTCGTAGATATTGACCGGAATTTCAGGGTCATAGACCGTTCTACAGGCGTCAACCACAGGCTCGTACAAAGGATGCTCGATAGTAGATGGAGCAATCAAAGGACTGCCTTCAAACTGTTCGCTTGGGTGGTTCATCTATGCCTCGGGTCTGTTACCTGACGAATTATATAGGGAAAGACCTCGGCACCGTCCAGAGGCGGTATTGTGCCCGAGATGCGGGCACCGTACCGGTTCATTCGTTAATGTCGTGATCAAAGGTTTTTACTTGCCCGTGCGGCATTGCGAACATACGGCGCAATACCAACCAAACGATCAGTGATAAGGCAGCAAAAATTAGAAGCAACACAGGCAATGTTGGCGTCATTCCAGAGATAAGCAACAAAATTCCGGTTGCCGCTCCGCCGACGGCAAATCCCAAAAAGATAAAACCGGGCAGGAACACTTCGAGAATGGCCAGTGAAATGGCGGCCGCTATCCAGATCCACCATGTCAACCAAAATGGATCAGCCATTACTTATTTCCTTTCAGCATGTTAAACGCATTTCCGAATGCTTCTAGCGCGTTTGCAGGGACAACAATAGTCTGAGTTCCGCTGCCGTTACCGAGCGCGTTCAGAGACTCAACCTGTTTCAGCGCGACCTGATATTGCGCGGCCTCCAGCCCGTTTTCCTGGATTGCTTTGGCAACGACACCAGTGGCATAAGCCTCTGCCTCGGCCTGAATACGTCGCGCTTTGGCGCTTTGCTCGGCTGCATAAAGCTCAGCTTCAGCCTGAAGCTCGACAGCACGCTTTTGACCTTCGGCCTCGGTCACTTGCGCGCGACGCGCGCGTTCGGCGTTCAATTGCTGCAACATTGCGTCACGGGTGGCCTGGTCCAGATTCACGTCTAGGATTTCAGCCCGGGTTACTTCGATTCCCCAATCGTCAACTGCAGTTTCAACACTCTCTTGAATGCGTGTTATCAGTTGCGCGCGGTTAGATTGCACTTCATCTAGGTCCATTTTACCGATTTCCGCGCGAACTATTCCCGCCACAGTCGTGGCTATCGCTCCGTCGACATCGCGAATACGATAGACCGTCTTTTCAGGTTCAAGGATACGGTAAAACACCGAAGTGTCGATTTGAACAAGTACATTATCCTTGGTGATCGCATCCTGTGTGGCGTTGGGCAACTGACGCTCTAGAATGGATATCTTATGCCTTGCAACATCTAGAAAAGGGACAATAAAATTAATTCCAGGACCAAGAACAGAGTGCAGACGCCCAAATCTTTCGACAACATATTTTTCGGATTGCGGAACTATTTTTATGCCTTTGAATATAACGGCAATTATGAACGCCGCCGCCAGTAAGTAGATTATGTTTGAAGAAATCAGGCCTATTATCTGGTCTTCGGTCATGTCTGTCCTCTATTATTGTGTACGATAGTATACATTTGGGGATTGAGTCAGCAGATATCAACTCTGGTTGGAATTGAGGTCGCAACGTTGAAAGTTACTAAGCTGATCATGTCAAACGAAATACCCGTGAAGTGATTGCTTTGCATCCTGTTCTGACTGCGATATCGGACGGTAATGAAGCTGATTATTGATACAGACCCCGGAATTGACGACGCAATGGCAATTGCATACGCAGCAGCCGCGCCTGAAATTGACTTGATCGGTCTTACAACCGTATTCGGAAATACTCTGATCGACCAGTCCAGCCGAAATGCCAGGTTTCTGTTGGATAAACTCAATCTAACCGTACCTGTTTCTCAAGGTGCGTCTTGGGCTTGGGGTAGGGACAGCCATCGCGCTTCGGTACATGTTCATGGCCCAGAGGGATTTGGGGACGTTACAGACATTCCCGACCTTGGCAAAAACCACCACATGCCTGCAGCCGAGTATCTGGTCGAGATGGCCCGACGCCACAAAGGTCAATTGACAGTTTGCGCCGTGGGTCCATTGACCAATATCGCCGACGCAATCGCGCTTGATCCTGCGTTCTCGTCCAATTTGGCGAGATTGGTGATTATGGGAGGTGCGGTATTTTGCCGAGGCAATGTCACGCAACACGCCGAGGCCAACATACACAATGACCCCATTGCTGCGCAGGCTGTTTTTGACAGGCCTCCTGAGACGGTTTTGGTCGGTCTGGATGTCACAATGCAAACCCTTTACCAAGGTTCGGATTTCGATGCTTTAGCCAAGCAGTCCCCGGATTTCGGAGGGTTTTTGCGCGCTATTTCGGACTTCTACCTTAGGTTTTATCAGGACATAGCTGATCAGGATGGCTGTGGATTGCATGACTCGACCGCAGTAATTGCCTGTAGTCACGAGGATATGTTCGAGACTGTCGAAACGGGCATGAGAGTTGTTCAGGACGGTCCAAGCGTCGGTCAGACCGTACCCGACCCCAATCGGCCAGCGATAAAAGTGTGTCAAGATCTCGACGCTGTGGGAGTGGTTAATCTGTTCACAGAGCGGTTAGGTTCACTTCCCTGACGGGTTGCAATGCCTCGACAGATGAGGCAAAGCCTGCCCGTTCTGGACCCGAGGCATAACGATGACTGACCGTTTCTCATTTGATTTGAAAGCAACAGATGGAAAGGCCAGAACCGGCGTAATTCATACGCCAAGGGGTGAGGTTCGGACACCTGCTTTCATGCCTGTTGGCACTGCCGGTACTGTGAAAGCGATGATGCCAGAAAGCGTGCGCGCAACCGGGGCTGACATTCTATTGGGAAATACGTACCACCTGATGTTGCGCCCTACAGCGGAACGTATAGATCGTCTTGGCGGATTACATAAGTTCATGAATTGGGACTTACCGATCTTAACAGACTCGGGCGGATTTCAAGTAATGTCTTTGGCCGGGCTGCGCAAACTTACAGAAAAAGGTGTCACCTTCAAATCTCACATCGATGGTTCGAAACATGAGCTTACCCCGGAACGTTCGATGGAGATTCAACGTTTGTTGGGTTCTGACATCGTTATGTGTTTCGATGAATGCCCAGCGTTGCCAGCGGACCGCCATCGCATCGCGGAATCGATGCGCCTGTCTATGCGATGGGCAGAAAGGTCGCGTGACGCATTTGGAGAAAGACCAGGCCACGCTCTGTTCGGCATAATGCAGGGTGGTTTGGAACAGGATCTAAGACAGGAGAGCGCCGAAGCACTGACGTCTATCGGCTTTGAGGGTTACGCTGTAGGCGGTCTGGCGGTTGGGGAAGGGCAACAAGCCATGTTTGGCTGTCTTGATTATGCGCCCGGTTTTCTGCCTGTCGATAAACCACGTTATTTGATGGGAGTGGGGAAGCCAGACGACATCGTCGGCGCTGTTGCCCGTGGAATTGATATGATGGATTGCGTACTTCCATCTCGCTCTGGCCGTACCGGACAAGCGTTTACACGTTTTGGTGTCGTGAATATTAAAAATGCGCGTCATGCTGACGACCCGCGACCGCTGGATGAAGAATGTAGCTGCCCTGCTTGCTCAAACTATTCACGGGCGTATTTGCACCACGTGTTTCGCGCAAATGAAATGATCTCGGGAATGTTGCTGACATGGCATAATTTGCATTATTTTCAGAAGATTATGCATGGAATGAGGAATGCGATCGGAAATGGTACGTTTTTGTCTTGGCAAGAAGAATTCTATTCCAAAAGAGAACAAGGCGATATCGAGCCGTTGTGACCCATTAATCGAAGAAAATTGCCGGATATGTGCGCTTGATGCCTTGCAGTCGGTTCGACCTCGGGTCATTCTTAAGCCCAACAGGTGATGGTAAGGTTGAAATGTGGCGCGAACCGCCCCACCTTTACCGTCCAAGACAGGAGACGGCCGGGAGTTGCCTCGATGAGGGACCAGAGCCGTCTTGCCAACGATAAGGATAGAGCATGCAAGAGCCTCTGAACTCCTCATACCCAGTACTGCCACTGCGCGATATTGTTGTGTTTCCACACATGATCGTCCCACTTTTCGTGGGCCGAGACAAATCTGTCCGCGCCCTGGAAGAGGTTATGCAGGATGACAAGCAAATACTATTGTCCAGCCAAGTAGACCCGGGCGAAGACGACCCGAATACAGACGGCATTTACCGTTCAGGAGTGCTGGCCAACGTACTGCAATTACTGAAATTACCGGATGGTACAGTCAAAGTTCTGGTCGAAGGTCAGGCTCGGGTTCAAATCACAGAATTTCTCGAAAATGAGGATTTCTTTGAGGCTCGTGCGGAATATCTGACGGAGATTCCGGGTGACGTGACTACCACGGAAGCGTTATTACGGACCGTCGCAGATGAATTCGAGCGTTACGCCAAAGTTCGTAAGAACATCCCCGAAGAAGCGTTGACAGCAGTTGGCGAAACGACGGAGCCAGCCAAATTGGCTGACTTGGTATCAGGTCATTTGGGTATCGAGGTTGAGCAAAAGCAAGAATTGCTGGAAACGCTATCTGTAAGTGAGCGGCTCGAAAAGGTTTATGGCCTGATGCAGGGCGAAATGTCTGTTTTGCAGGTCGAGAAAAAGATCAAAACACGCGTCAAATCACAGATGGAGAAAACACAGCGCGAGTACTATCTGAATGAGCAAATGAAGGCGATTCAGAAAGAGCTTGGCGATGGCGAGGATGGAAGTAACGAAGTCGCCGAACTGGAAGCTAAGATCGCAGAAACCAAGCTGTCTAAAGAAGCCCGGGAAAAGGCCGAAGGTGAGTTGAAAAAACTCCGCAATATGAGCCCGATGTCGGCCGAAGCTACTGTAGTTCGGAACTATCTAGATTGGATTCTTTCTCTGCCGTGGGGCACCAAGTCTCGCGTTAAAAAGGATTTGGGTCGTGCGCAGGATATTCTCGATGCTGATCACTATGGCCTCGAAAAGGTCAAGGAACGGATTGTCGAATATCTGGCAGTTCAACAGCGTTCGAAAAAGCTGAAGGGTCCGATCTTGTGCCTTGTGGGTCCCCCGGGTGTTGGTAAAACCTCTCTCGGTAAATCAGTTGCCAAAGCTACAGGTCGTGAGTTCATTCGCATCTCGTTGGGTGGTGTGCGTGATGAATCTGAGATTCGTGGGCACCGCCGCACCTATATTGGTTCGATGCCTGGCAAGATTATCCAGGCGCTGAAAAAGGCGAAAACTACAAACCCGCTCATCTTATTGGACGAAATTGATAAGATGGGTCAGGATTTCAGAGGTGACCCAGCCTCGGCCATGTTGGAAGTTTTGGACCCGGAACAGAATAATACGTTTATGGATCACTATTTGGAGGTCGAATATGATCTTTCCAATGTAATGTTCCTGACCACTTCGAACAGTTACAACATGCCTGGGCCTTTGTTGGACAGGATGGAAATTATCCCGCTTGCTGGTTACACTGAGGATGAAAAAAGCGAGATCGCCAAACAGCACTTGATCAGCAAGCAGATCAAAAACCACGGGCTGAAAGCAAAGGAATTTGATCTGACTGACGAGGCGCTGCAGTCGATTATCCGTACCTACACGCGGGAAGCAGGAGTGCGGAACCTTGAACGTGAGATCGCCAAAGTAGCGCGAAAATCACTGACCAAGATCATCAAGAAAGAAGCGGAAACCGTGACGGTTACGCCTGACAATCTTGATGAATTCCTTGGCGTGCCCAAATATCGCTACGGCTTGGCGGAGCAAGACGATCAGGTTGGTGTGGTGACTGGCTTGGCGTGGACCTCGGTTGGAGGCGACCTGCTGCATATTGAGGCTCTTAAACTGCCCGGTAAGGGCCGGATGAAGACCACCGGTAAGCTGGGTGATGTGATGAAGGAGTCCATCGACGCGGCTTCGTCTTATGTTAGGTCCGTTGCGCCTGAAATAGGGGTGAAACCGCCGAAGTTCGACAAGATTGATATCCACGTGCACGTGCCTGACGGAGCGACCCCCAAGGACGGTCCAAGCGCAGGACTGGCTATGGTAACGTCAATTGTTTCGGTTCTGACGGGCATCCCAGTACGTAAAGACATTGCCATGACGGGCGAAGTGTCCTTGCGTGGGAACGCAATGCCGATAGGCGGATTGAAAGAAAAACTGTTGGCGGCGCTGCGCGGTGGAATAAAGACTGTGCTGATACCGGAGGAAAATGCAAAGGATTTGGCTGAAATCCCGGATAACGTTAAGGACGGGCTTGATATTATTCCGGTAAAACATGTTTCGGAAGTTCTAGAGCATTCGTTAGTCCGCAAGCCCGAACCTGTAGAATGGGACGAGGCGGCAGAAAAGGCGGCTGCGGCTGCGACCAAGTCCGCAGACACAGGTGGGCAGACGGCGACTGCTCACTAATATTCGCAACATAGTACTTTCAAAGGCGGGCTTAATGCCCGCCTTTTTTGACTGCCCAAAGGTTGCAACTCTAAACCACGGCCCCTCAGAATCTATGTATAACGCTCCGTGGTGTTTGACTGGCATGACGTTAATCCTGCCGATCATGAAGTTGATATGATATCAATGCGTTGCGGACAAATTTTCACTCGCTCATAATTCTAGAAGAATCTTTGAGAAACCATCAAAAGTAATTTCTCGATAAAACATCCACTCGTCGCCAGACAAAAGGAATTTGCTCAAAAAGATTAATCTAATCGTTCTGAAATGTCTCGCGGTCCAGAAAACCTCGAAAACAGGAAAAAACTTTAAAACGCCGCTTGACGATACCGGGGTTGAGCCATAATACACCCCAACGTTCAGCAATGAACGGGCAGTGGGCGGTTGTAGCTCAGTTGGTTAGAGTACCGGCCTGTCACGCCGGGGGTCGCGGGTTCGAGCCCCGTCAACCGCGCCATCGCTGCCAGCCTTAGATCCGGGCAAATGGATCGGACATAGACCCAAAATGCGCGGTTGTAGCTCAGTTGGTTAGAGTACCGGCCTGTCACGCCGGGGGTCGCGGGTTCGAGCCCCGTCAACCGCGCCATCATTAATTCAAACTGAATTACAAATTGTGCGCACCCGAAGTATGGGGCCGTGGTGGCAATGTGAATTGGTGTCGGCAATAAATCGTTAGTTCACACTTTGTTCTAAATTTTTTGTTGGAGACTCAGTGCCGCTCGCCTATTTCTAAGACACTTATGTTTTGGGGGCCGAAATGGCTGAACTAAAGAATATTGAGGTGCGTGGCGCACGCGAGCATAACCTCAAAAGCATTGATGTTGATATTCCACGTGACCAGCTTGTCGTGATTACAGGGCTTTCTGGTTCGGGTAAGTCTTCATTGGCCTTCGACACCATTTATGCCGAGGGCCAACGCCGCTATGTCGAAAGCCTTTCGGCTTATGCGCGGCAATTTTTGGATATGATGGAAAAACCAGATGTGGATCACATCAGCGGTCTTTCACCTGCTATTTCCATTGAACAGAAAACGACTTCGAAGAACCCTCGCTCGACGGTGGGCACTGTAACGGAAATTTACGATTACATGCGCCTGCTGTTTGCACGTGCCGGGACTCCCTTTAGCCCGGCAACGGGGCTGCCAATCGAAGCGCAGCAGGTGCAAGATATGGTGGATCGAATAATGACGATGGAGGAGGGGACACGCGGCTACCTTCTTGCTCCAATCGTCCGTGATCGGAAGGGAGAGTATCGAAAAGAGTTTCTAGAGCTTAGAAAACAAGGATTCCAACGCGTTAAGGTCGACGGCGCGTTTTACGAGTTGGATGAACCACCGACGCTGGACAAGAAGTTTCGCCATGATATCGACGTGGTGGTAGACAGACTTGTGGTGCGCGAGGGCATGGAAACCCGATTGGCCGACAGTTTGCGAACCGCGCTGGACTTGGCCGATGGCATCGCGATTCTTGAAACGGCTCCGCGCGAGGGCGATCCGGAACGTATCACATTCAGCGAAAATTTTGCTTGTCCGGTCAGTGGTTTTACGATCCCGGAAATCGAACCTCGGTTATTTTCTTTCAATGCGCCATTTGGGGCCTGCCCGGACTGTGATGGTTTGGGAGTCGAATTGTTTTTTGACGAACGGCTGGTGGTTCCGGATCAAACCCTACAGCTTTTTGATGGTGCGCTGGCGCCGTGGCGAAAGGGAAAATCACCCTATTTCCTGCAGACAATCGAAGCAATAGCGCGCCATTATGAATTTGATAAGAACACACCCTGGAAGGACTTACCTGCCAAAGTTCAGCAGGTTTTCTTGCAAGGATCAGGCGAAGAAGAAATCCAGTTTCGGTACGACGAAGGCGGGAGAGTGTATCAGGTCACGCGCAGCTTTGAAGGCGTCATTCCAAATATGGAACGCCGCTATCGCGAGACAGACAGTGCCTGGATCCGCGAGGAATTCGAGCGTTACCAAAACAATCGGCCCTGCGGGACCTGCAACGGATATCGGCTTCGGGCCGAGGCTCTTGCGGTCAAATTAGCGGGCCTGCATGTTGGGCAAGTGGTCGAGATGTCAATCCGCGAAGCGCTGGATTGGATAGAGGACGCTCCAAATCATCTCAGTAGCCAGAAAAACGAAATTGCTCGTGCGATCTTGAAAGAAATACGTGAAAGGCTTGGGTTTCTGAATAACGTAGGTCTGGAATACCTTACGCTTTCACGTTCAAGTGGCACATTGTCAGGTGGTGAAAGCCAGCGCATCCGTTTGGCCAGCCAGATCGGCTCGGGGCTGACTGGTGTGTTGTACGTTTTGGATGAACCTTCGATCGGGTTGCATCAACGTGATAATGACCGCCTTTTGGGGACACTCAAGAACCTTCGAGATCAAGGTAATACGGTGATTGTTGTCGAGCATGACGAAGAAGCAATCCGTGAAGCCGACTATGTTTTTGATATCGGCCCAGGAGCTGGAGTGCATGGAGGCCAGGTCGTGAGCCATGGCACGCCTGATCGCATCGCGGGGGATGCAGCTTCTATAACTGGGCAGTATTTGTCGGGAACGCGAGAGATTGCCGTGCCGGCCGAAAGACGCAACGGCAAGAAACACAAGGTTACGGTGGTTAAGGCGACCGGGAACAACCTTAAAAACGTGACTGCGGAATTTCCACTTGGCAAATTTGTGTGCGTGACGGGTGTCTCTGGTGGAGGTAAATCTACCTTAACAATCGAAACCTTGTTCAAGACGGCCTCGATGCGCCTTAATGGTGCACGTCAAACACCAGCCCCCTGCGAAACGATAAAAGGTCTTGAATATCTGGACAAGGTTATCGACATCGACCAGCGTCCCATCGGGCGGACTCCTCGTTCAAATCCAGCCACTTATACCGGGGCTTTTACCCCAATCCGCGATTGGTTCGCAGGCCTGCCCGAGGCGAAGGCGCGTGGGTACAAGCCAGGTCGGTTCAGCTTTAATGTCAAAGGTGGTAGGTGCGAGGCTTGTCAAGGTGATGGTGTAATTAAGATCGAGATGCACTTTTTGCCAGACGTGTACGTGACGTGCGAGACCTGCAAAGGAGCGCGCTACAATCGAGAGACACTGGAAATTAAGTTCAAGGGTAAATCCATCGCGGATGTGCTTGATATGACGGTGGAAGACGCTCAGGAGTTTTTCAAAGCCGTTCCGTCGATCCGAGATAAGATGGATGCTCTGGCGCGGGTTGGGCTTGGATATATCAAGGTCGGGCAACAGGCGACCACGCTTTCGGGCGGTGAAGCTCAACGAGTGAAACTTTCAAAGGAGTTGTCTAAACGTTCGACTGGCAGGACGTTGTATATCCTGGACGAACCAACAACTGGTCTGCATTTTGAAGATGTTCGCAAGCTTTTGGAAGTACTGCATGAACTGGTCGACCAAGGCAACACTGTCGTCGTAATCGAACACAATCTGGACGTGGTTAAGACTGCGGACTGGATCATCGACATCGGCCCCGAAGGCGGAGATGGGGGCGGCCAGATCGTAGCCGTGGGAACACCCGAAGATGTGGCTGATTGCGAACGCAGCCACACGGGTCGATATCTTAAACCAATGCTGGAAGGTCGTGCAGTTGCGGCAGAATAATTCGGATTAGTACAAGATATCCGCGACAGCGCCGATCAAATTAAGCACCTTTTGTGTGTCGGGATCGACACGATAGACATAATTGCCTGCGCGCACGTAATTTCCACGACGGTCCAGACCGTAGCGGAAAGGATCCTCAATCCAAGTATAGTCGCTACCTATCTGGTCTCCGACACGATACCGGTTCTTGACTTGACCAGGTGGAACACACGGTACGGCCTTTTTGGCAAGGCCGGGCGGACAATGCTTCGACTTTGCCACAATAACACCATCTTGCGGTACCGCTCGGTGGACTTCAAAACCCTTGCTCTTACTCTTTCCATTTCCAGCTAACCCAATGGTTGGGCTAATGGCCATCAGCGCGATCGATACTAAAAAGGCGTTAGGTTTCATTTACGCGGTCTCCAACAAGGAATTGTGGATCATATAGCCACTAAAGTTGCTGGATTCCCGCGAATTCTACCCCTTGAGCGGGTTTTCGCCTTGATGCGATCAACTGCGATTGCGTTTTTCATAACGTGGAAGCATCGCACTGAAGTCCATACCCATACCATTCTCGTTTTCTACGAACTGCTCATATAAATTTGTTGCGATGTATCCCATTGGGGTGTCTGCATCCACGCTTTCTGCTGCCTGCTGACTAAGGCGCAAGTCTTTGAGCATGAGTTCGGCGGCGAACCCGGGTTTATAGTCATTGTCGGAGGGGCTTTGAGGGCCGACACCCGGAGCGGGGCAATAGGCGTTCATGGTCCAGCTATAACCAGATGAAGTGCTGACGACATCGAACATTTTTTGCCGGTCCAGTCCTAGCTTGTCTGCCAAGGCAAAAGCTTCGCACGTAGCGATCATTGTCACGCCCAAGATCATGTTATTGCAAATCTTTGCTGCTTGCCCTGCGCCGGATTCTCCGCAGTGAACGGCCTTCTGTCCCATAATATCGAATAACGGGGCAGCTTGGGCAAACGCCGCTTCACTGCCGCCAGCCATAAACGTCAGAGTTCCAGCCGCTGCTCCGCCAATTCCACCCGAAACCGGAGCATCGACAGGAAGAAGCCCAACAGTCTGAGCCTGATTTGCGACAGCACGCGCACTTTCCACGTCAACTGTCGAACAATCCACGAACCCAGCACCCGCTTGCATCACTGGTATGATGTCGTCAGCAACTGCGCGCAAGATTTCGCCATTTGGCAACATAGTGATCACCACGTCCGCGTCCGATGCAGCCTCTGCGCTCGATCCGGCCATCACTACGCCCTCGACGCTTACGCTTGCCATATCAAACCCTACGACTAAGTGCCCCGCCTTTGCCAAATTGGCGGCCATCGGTGCGCCCATATTTCCAAGCCCAATAAACCCAATTTTCATTGCCTACTCCTCCGGAAAACTTAATGCATCCGATCCAAGCGGCTGCAGCATTTTTGAAACCGCTACCGCCGGGACGTTCATGTCGGCAAATTGCCATTGCGGATTGCGGTCTTTGTCGATGATTTGGGCGCGAATTCCCTCTAGGATGTCTCCGTGTTCCATAGCTCTGAAGGTGAACCGGTACTCCAATTCCAGCGCCTTTCGTATGGTCAAACTCGTTCCTCGCAGCCGGTGAAGCATCTCTATCGTGCAGGCAACTGAAAGAGGCGAATTGCGTCGAAGGGCGGTCATCGCCTTGTTCGAAAACTCGGATTCAATGTTGCGTAAATTGTTCAAAATGTCTGACAGGGTCTCTCCATCAAAACACTGATCGATTTCTGCCTGTAGATAGTTAAGAGTCCCAATGGGTGGCGTATGCGCGTGATCGTCTATTATTTCGGCGCGTCCTGAAGCCTCAAGCAACTCGATCAGGTCGGGCCAGTTTATTTGCGGGATAAAGTAGTCCGCGAAACCAACAAGGATCGCGTCTGCCGGACCCATGCGATACCCAGTAGTGCCCAGGTATTCTCCTAGTCTTCCTGGCGCAAGTGCAAGCATGAGCGATCCGCCAACGTCGGGCACCAAACCAATCGAGCATTCGGGCATCGCAATCTGAGAACTTTCTCCTACCACTCTGTGGCTTCCGTGGCATCCGATCCCAACGCCACCGCCCATGGTGAAGCCCTGCAAAAAACTGATTACGGGCTTGGGGTACTCAAATATCAGCGCATTCAATCGATACTCATCGCGCCAAAAAGTCTGACCAAAAGAAAAATCTTCTTTAGTGCCAGTTTCGTAAAGTTCCGCGATATCACCACCGGCGCAAAAGGCCTTTTCCCCTTCTGCATCCAGAATAACCAGATCCACATCGTCGTCCTCGCGCCAGTTGCGCAGGGCGCTATCGATAGCCATACACATGTCATAGCTGAGGGCATTCAGCGCCTTATGACGGGTCAAAGTAATACGCCCGGCGCGTCCTGTCGTTTGAATATCGATGTCCGGCATTGAGTCCTCAGCGATTTTTCAACATCTGCCGCGCGACGATGACGCGCATTATTTCATTGGTGCCTTCCAAAATCTGATGCACGCGCAAGTCACGTACAAGTTTTTCGATCCCGTAGTCGGCAAGGTAACCATACCCGCCGTGAAGTTGCAGACACTGATCGACAATTTTCGAGCCCGTCTCGGTAACGAACTTTTTGGCCATGGCGCAGAACTTGGTGGCGTCCGGTGCACCCTGATCCAGCTTCCATGCTGCATGACGCAGAAACGTGCGGGCTGCTTGCAAATCGATTTCCATATCTGCAAGGCGGAATTGCAAGGCCTGAAACTGATCAATTGATTGACCGAATGCTTTTCGTTCCGACATGTACTGAAGCGTCATGTCCAAACCGTTTTGCGCCGCCCCCAGGGAACAGGATGCGATATTCAACCGGCCGCCATCCAGCCCCATCATCGCGTATTTAAATCCATCGCCCTCAGATCCAATAAGATTTCCCGAGGGAATTTTGCAATCGTCGAACTGAACTTGAGCCGTCGGCTGGCTCTTCCAACCCATCTTTTGTTCAAGGGCTCCAAAGCTTAGGCCGGGTGTTCCATCTTCCACGTAAACAGAAGATATCCCCTTGGGCCCGTTCTCACCGGTACGAACCATGCAAACATATGCGTCAGAGTAGCCACCCCCTGAAATGAAGGCTTTGGTACCATTCAATGTATAGCCTTCGTTTGTTCGTTCTGCGCGCGTTTTCAAAGCAGCTGCGTCGGACCCTGAACCGGGTTCCGTCAAGCAATAGCTGAGAACGGTGTTGAGACTAAGAACATCCGGCATTATCCGCGACTTCAACTCATCATTGGCGAAGCTGTCTAGCATTTTGGCGCACATGTTGTGGATCGACAGAAACGCCGCCACGGAAGGGCACGCCATGGAAAGGGCTTCGAAAACAAGCGTCGCATCTAGTCGCGTTAACCCAGAACCCCCGGCTTGTTCCGAGACATAGAGTCCGCCGAAACCGAGTTCACCAATCTGTGGCCAAAGCTCTTTAGGGATCGTGCCGTCGGCTTCCCACTGTCGAGCAAATGGCGCGATGTGCTCTTGCCCAAATGCGTGTGCCATGTCGAATATGGCTGTCTGTTCCTCGGTCAGCGCGAAATCCATTGCGGAAAATCCCTGTTGCTGGTGGAATTGAACAAGTGTTTTATTATTCAATCCTTACAGAACTTTTGCAATGACAGCAAACCATCCAGTCAAGTTTCGGGAACTCCCATGATGCGCTATAATGCAGGCATTGTTGCAAACAAATTTACGGAGGCATTGATGTCCAATTTCAAAATGGCAGTAGTCGCCATTCACGGCATGGGAAGCCAGCATAATCCGCAGAACCAACCTCCGTCGTCCACGCCCACATTTTCAAAGGATCTACGGAAGAAAGTTGCTAGAGAAGTTGGCTCGGACATGGACAAAGTGAACTGGCAAGAAGTTGTTTGGGCTCAGATTTTGCAGGGACGACAAAAGGGATACCTACGTAAGATCAATCGGAGCCTGGGCTATGACAAGTTGCGCGAATTTGTTGTCTGCAACTTGTCGGATGCGGCGTCTTATCGTCCTACTCCTGATGAAGGTGACAAGATTTACGCCGCAATTCACGAAAAAATAGAGCTCGTGATGCGGGTCATCCGGCATCAGATCGGGGACCACGCCCCGATTTTAATCGTAGCCCACTCACTGGGCGGTCACATAATGTCGAATTATATTTATGACAAACAACGACACTTGAGGCACGGTGGACCGCCAACAGAACCCACGCCAGTTGAAAACATGCAAACAGTGGCCGGCATCGTGACATTTGGCTGCAACATCCCAATTTTCCTGTTTGCCTATCCCGAAAACGAAATTTATCCGATCATGGCACCAAACCGGGATCTGCCGCCTGCGCTGCGGTTTCGGACCTGGTGGTACAACTACTATGATCGTCACGATGTTTTGGGCTTTCCATTAGGCAAAAGTGCTCCGAGTTACGAACAATTGGCCAGAGACAGGGCGCTGAGAGATAAGCCAATAAATGCTGGTAAGATTTTCACATCTTGGAACCCGTTTTCGCACAACGGCTACTGGAAAGATCGGGATTTGTACGAGCCGGTAGCGGACCGCATCAAAGACATTCTTGCGCGGGTCTGACTTTAGAGGTCAGCGTGGAATTCCTGGATCAAGTGCTCGACTACCGCTTTGCCCGGATCGGCCCCGCTGGCGGCAGCCTCGGCATGTACGCGGCGTTGACGGGTTGCCGAGGTTCCGTTTTCCGCGATTTGACGCAATCGGGCAAGTTCAGACATGGTGCCCAAAGCTTCGGCATCTTCTGCCAGCATGCCCATCAATTCACCCATAAGCTCGGCCATTGGTTTAATCGAACGGTCCCCAAAATCAATCAAACCTTCGCCAACGCCGTAACGCTGGGCGCGCCACCGATTTTCTCCAATTAAGAAACGGTCATACTGCCGCCACCTAAGGTTTCGTGCCTTCAGGCGGCATAGCATTCGGGTAAGAGCCTGATTGAGTGCGGCCAATGACAAGGTATGTTCCAGTCTGGGTTGAACATCCATGATACGAGTTTCAAGGGTTGGAAACCGATGTGAGGGTCGCAAATCCCACCAAATTTTGGTGGTATCTTCGATCACTCCCAGTTCGACAAGTGCACCGGTGGTCCGTTCATATTCAGCCCAACTTCCAAAGATAGGCGGCAGACCCGTACGCGGTAGATTGTCAAATACGGTTAATCGGTAAGAAGACAAACCAGTATCTTCGCCGCTCCAGTAGGGAGAGGAGGTGGATAGCGCCAACAAATGAGGCAGGAAATATGAAAGCTGAGGCATTAGATCAGCCCGCAGGGCCGGGTCCTCGATGCCGACATGCACATGCATCCCGCAAATCAGCATACGGCGCGCGACGCCGCCCAAAGCATGTTGCAACGCGTCATATCGTTCCTTGCGGGTGTGGTGCTGGTCCTTCCAATTGGCAAATGGGTGACAGGAAACAGCAATAGGTGCCAGATTATATTCCGCAGCCCGTTTGGAGACACAAGAGCGCAGGCGCTTTAAGTCTTCTCGCGCGCTCTTAATCGTTACATGAGGTCGCGTCCCAACTTCGATTTGGCACTGCAGAAATTCAGGGCTTACTTGACCTTCAAAATCAGCCTGACATGCGTCCATCAACGCTTCTGGGGCTTCAGCAAGTTGCAAGCTGTCGCGGTCGACCAGCAGGTATTCTTCTTCAATACCAAGAGTAAATTCTTGCTGCATCGCGCTCCCCCGTCGTTCAGGTTAAACCAGTGAATACGGAATTAACCGGTTTGCCAAGGGATTGACGCAGTGCGGCTTGCGAACACCCGGCTCCCACGGGTAAGGAGCATCAATCAGATCATTGCTTGGAGTCACCTGCGTGAAACCCAGAAAATTTCCCCGAATAAATTCTGTCCTTGATCGGATTAGCGTAAAGCTTATCGACAAAGTGACCGAGCGGGAGGAACAAGCGCGTTTGGAGACTTTTGAGCGCGCTGGCGGGTTGGCCAAACCTGCATATGCCCTGTCTCCGGGAATGGAGGGGTTTGATGTAACGCAGCTTCTCGAAGGGTTTTCGACCCATTCACAAGCGCTGGAAGCTTTGAAAGACCCCGCTAAAAATCAAACCGGCTATCGTTCCGGAAATGGCTACTATGACAGTCCGGACGCCGATGCGCTTTATCTGATGATCCGGCGTTTTCGACCAAAGAATGTTGTCGAGGTGGGTTGTGGGAACTCAACCCGGGTGACAAGGCAGGCGATCATTGATGGCGGACTGGAGACGAAAATCACTGCAATAGATCCCTTTCCAAGGGCCGACATAGCGCACGTGGTAGATTCATTTGAACAAAAACGGTTGGAGGAAGTCGATCCTGCGCTTTTCGAAAGACTGGAAGCAGGCGATGTCTTGTTTATAGATTCTAGCCATGTCGTGAGAGTCAGTAACGACGTCGCGCATCTGTTTTGCAGGATCATCCCATCCCTGAAACCAGGTGTTGTTGTTCACGTGCACGATGTTTTTTTACCTTTCGAATACCCCAAGCGCTTTTTCTACGATTGCCCCGGCTGGGGGGAGCAGTACATGCTGCACGCAATTCTTCAATCTGGTTCATTTTCAATGCTTTGGCCGGGTTACTTTCTACAGCAGATGCGGCCAGATGTGGTTGAGGCACTGCCTTTCTTAAAGGACGGTCGAGCGCAAAGTATCTGGGTTCAAATTAAAGAAAATTGAAACCAAAGTGATCCGCTAGCGCAAACCTGCCGTATCCCTCCTCATAACAAGCTGGAGAGGAGAAGACAGCCATGTTCCGCCGTACATTTATGGGCGCAGCCGCCGCACTAGCCTTTGCTATGCCTTTAAAAGCCGAAGCAGCAGACATCGTTGATACCGCTGTATCAGCAGGTTCGTTCAACACCTTGGTCGCTGCCGTCCAAGCTGCTGGTTTAGTAGATACGTTGAAAGGCGATGGTCCATTTACAGTGTTTGCTCCGACGGACGAAGCGTTCGCGGCACTACCAGAAGGTACAGTCGAGTCTTTGTTGTTGCCCGAAAATAAGGATCAGCTCGTCTCGATCCTGACCTACCACGTAGTACCAGCGAAAGTGATGTCAGGCGACATAGCAGG
Organism: Ruegeria sp. YKSD179; assembly: GCF_059612885.1. Taxonomy (NCBI): domain Bacteria; kingdom Pseudomonadati; phylum Pseudomonadota; class Alphaproteobacteria; order Rhodobacterales; family Roseobacteraceae; genus Ruegeria; species Ruegeria sp. YKSD179. The sequence goes on from NZ_JBXWRL010000004.1 coordinate 115,782, forward strand.
AAAGCGTGCGAAGGTACTTACAGTGCAGGGTGATCGGCTCAGCGTAAACGCGAAAAACGGTGTCAAAGTCAACGATGCTAAAGTCGTACAGGCTGACATTGAAGCCAGCAATGGTGTCATACACGTCGTAGACGCGGTAATTCTGCCAGAATAATTACTGGTATCCTCTAAAAGGTAAGCCCCGGTCCAGAACGGCCGGGGCTTTCCATTTTGAAAATCCAGCCTGCAGTTAGACCAGTCGTACCTTTGTGCCAACCTTAACCAGCGGATACAGTTCTTCAACGTGCTGGTTGTAGAGGCCAATACACCCAGACGAGCTTTGACGCCCGATCTTGCGAGTATCATGCGTGCCGTGAACCAAGTAAGCCGGCCAAGACAGGTACATTGCGCGGGTTCCTAGCGGATTACCAGGGGCGCCCCCTTCGATACTCACGGGCAGGGATGGATCCCTTTCACGCATGGACGCGGTCGGCGTCCAGCTTGGATTTTCTCGCTTTCTTACAACTTCAGTGTAACCGCGCTTAGTAAGTTCCTCGCTCATTGGAACAGAACTTGGATACAGTTTATAAGTGCCGTCCGGCCCCCAATAATGGACTGCGCGACTGGTGATATCGGCCAACAAACATCCAACTCCGATCTGATCAAAATGATCTTGCCAGCTCTGTTGCGAAAACGACGAAGTGTTGCGACGCACAGGTAATTGCGTGCTGATCGCTTCCTCGTCCTGCGGAAACGCGTCCAGGCTTTGAGCGCGTAAAAGGGTGGGGGTCGCCAAAAGGGACGACACGCCCAGCAAAGCGGAACGACGGGTAATACGGGATTGGGACAATGCTGCCTCCGAGGATAAAATCTGCACAATCGTCAACTTGGCGGCAAACTATTCGCACAAACACTAATTTTCCAGAGTTGTGGTTCTGAATTTCTCGTGATTGCGGCACTTGGGCATTATGCTATCAGTTTTTTGAAAAACTCGGCCAATTTATTTGGCCGAGTTTCGTTTCTTAGGTGAGTGAGAGTGAGTGGTGGTGCTGTCTGGATCAGTCCATGGCTTTGAAGTTGAACTCGCCACCTTCCTTGATCCCGGACGGCCAGCGTGACGTCACAGTCTTAGTACGGGTATAAAACTTAAAGCTGTCGGGGCCATGCTGGTTCAGATCCCCAAACATGGATTTCTTCCATCCACCGAAGGTGTGGTAGGCCAACGGCACTGGAATTGGGACGTTGACGCCAACCATGCCGATGTTGATGCGGCTGGCAAAGTCACGCGCAGTATCACCGTCGCGGGTAAAGATGGCTGTGCCGTTGCCGTATTCGTGATCCATGGCAAGTTTCAGCGCCTCTTCGTAGGATCCCGCACGAACGGTGGAAAGTACCGGGCCAAAGATTTCCTGTTTGTAGATATCCATGTCAGGGGTGACATGGTCGAACAGATGAGGGCCAACAAAGAAGCCGTCCTCATATCCCTGCAAACTAAAGTCGCGGTTATCAACAACCAATTTCGCGCCTTGTTCCACGCCCGAGTTGATCAGCCCAAGAATACGCTGCTTTGCGGCACCTGTAACGACCGGCCCCATGTCCACATCATCACCAGCGGTATATGGTCCAACCTTAAGCTTTTCGACACGTGGTATCAGTTTATCTATTAGTGCGTCGGCTGTTTCCTCGCCTACCGGAACCGCGACTGAAATTGCCATGCAGCGTTCGCCCGCTGCACCGAAACCAGCACCAACTAACGCGTCTGCCGCTTGGTCCATATCAGCGTCTGGCATAACGATCATGTGGTTTTTTGCACCACCGAAACATTGCGCGCGCTTACCGTTCGCAGTTGCACGTGAATAGATATATTGTGCAATCGGCGTAGATCCGACGAAAGACACACCCTGAATTATTTCGCTATCTAGAAGAGTATCGACGGCTTCTTTGTCGCCATTAACGACTTGGAACAAGCCCTTTGGCAAACCAGCTTCTACAAACAGTTCAGCCAGCATCAGTGGGACAGAAGGGTCGCGCTCGGATGGCTTCAACACCACGGCGTTGCCGCAGGCCAAAGCTGGACCAACATGCCACAACGGCATCATGGCCGGGAAATTGAAAGGCATGATCGAGGCAACAACACCAAGCGGTTGACGCATCGAATACATGTCGATGCCTGGGCCCGCGCTGTCAGTAAATTCTCCCTTAAGCATCTGTGGGGCGCCGATGCAATATTCGATCACTTCCAGACCACGTTGCAGGTCGCCCTTGGCGTCGGGAATGGTTTTACCGTGTTCGCGGCTTAGCGCTTCGGCCAGTTTGTCCATGTCTCGGTTTATCAGGCCGACCATAGCCATCATAACACGTGCGCGTTTTTGCGGGTTCGTTGCACCCCATGCAGGCTGGGCGGCCGCTGCCTGTTCGATGGCCATAGTTGTCTCGTCAGCACTCGCCATTGGGCATTTGTACTGAACTTCACCCGTCGCAGGGTTGAATACATCGTCGAAACGACCAGACGTGCCCGGTACCATCTCGCCGTTAAAAAAATGAGTCAGGTCGTTCATTGCAAACTCCTCAGATAAATTTAGCCGCACAATAGACTTGCAAAAATCCCCCGAACAGAGGCAATGTCTCAAAAGAGCTTTGCAAAAATGCAAAGAGGACAGGAATGACACCAAACTGGGACGACATGCGGATATTCCTGGCGATTGCGCGCGAGGAAAGTCTTTCGGCGGCGGGGCGTATCCTTAAAATTGATCCAGCAACCGTAGGGCGCAGGATTGCCCGCCTCGAGGCGTCTTTGGACACGGTGCTATTCACCAAATCGCAGCAGGGTTACGTATTGACTGCCGCTGGTGAAAGACTGATGGATCATGGGCTTCAAGCGGAAGAGGCGATGCGGAGTGCAGCCGGAGCCGTCGCTGGATCTACAAAGTCTCTGAGTGGTCAAATCAGAATCGGCGCGCCAGACGGATGCGCCAATTACTTACTTCCACAAGTTTGTTCGCGTATCTGCGACGCCAACCCAGACCTCGACATACAAATTCTAGCCTTGCCGCGGATCATCAACCTTTCCCGGCGAGAGGCCGACATGGCGGTAACCGTTAGTGCGCCTACGGCAGGCAGGTTGTTGGTCCAAAAGATAACAGACTACCGGTTGCATGTGGTGGCCAGTCAAAATTACTTGCAACGAAACGCACCCATAATGTCAGGCGATGACCTAAAGCGGCATCGAATGATCGGATACATTCCAGACATGATATTTGATCGTGAGCTGGATTACTTGAATGACCTTGGAATTGACAGGGTTGCCCTGGCATCAAATTCCGTCTCAGTACAGTTGCGGCAGGTGTCGCTGGGATCAGGCCTTTGTGTTGCACATGACTTCACCCTTCCGTTTCATCCTGGACTGCAAAAAATTGTAACGGATCAAGTTAGTTTGACCCGGAGTTTCTATCTGGTTCGGCATCAGGGGGATCAGCGCAACGAACGGCTGAACCGCTTCGCTGGTGAGCTGACGCAAGGCTTGCGCGATGAGGTTACGCGACTTGAGGCAGAAGCTTCACCTTGACAGGTTCATTCATTCCGGCAACGCTTTGTAAAACGGCAAATTATTTCGGAGGTTTTGCATATGCTGGTTCAGGCCATTCTCACATCAAAGGCTACCGATGGGGTGGTGACGATTGAGCCGTCGGCAACAATTTCCGAAGCCGCCAAAATTCTCGCTGAAAAGAGGATTGGCACGGTCGTAGTCTCAGAAGACGGCGGACAAACGGCAATCGGAATTTTATCCGAACGGGATATAGTACGGGAATTGGCTGCAAGCGGCAGTGGCTGTCTGAATAAAACTGTCAGCACCTACATGACCAAGAAGCTTGTGACAGCCAGTCGTCAAGATTCGGTTCAGGATGTCCTCGCGCAAATGACCGAGGGTCGGTTCCGCCACATGCCAATCGTTGAGGACGGTCAACTCCTGGGCATCGTTACCCTTGGCGACGCCGTTAAGGCGCAATTAACCGAGTTGGCCATGGAGAAAGATGCGCTCGAAGGCATGATAATGGGTCACTGACGCTCGCCCGGCTCATGCCGAACCCTTGCACCTATGACAAAGTTGTGTTTGCTTGCGCCGAAATTTTGCTGCGCTGGAGTGTTTGATGCGCGTTGGATTATACCCCGGAACTTTCGACCCGATCACGTTGGGGCATATTGACATAATTCGGCGCGCAACAGCGTTGGTTGATAAATTGGTGATCGGGGTCGCGATCAACCGAGACAAAGGACCTTTGTTTTCTCTGGAAGAACGCGTAGCGATGATCGAGGCTGAATGCGCATTTCTAACAGAACAGACCGGCACCGAAATTGTTGCATATCCGTTTGAAAACCTTCTGATCGACTGTGCGCGGGACGTTGGAGCACAGATCATCGTACGTGGTTTGCGCGCCGTGGCGGATTTTGAGTATGAGTTTCAGATGGTTGGTATGAACCGGGCATTGGATAACTCGATTGAGACTGTCTTTCTAATGGCTGAGGCCCGGCATCAGGCGATTGCATCAAAGCTGGTTAAGGAAATCGCAAGGCTGGACGGTGACGTTTCAAAGTTCGTTACCCCGCGAGTGAATGATGCATTGCGCGAACGGCTTGGCTAAAACTCCGATCGAGCGTGTGAACGTGGGTGAAAGGTCCGTTAGGTTTTTCTCAGCGCCAAAAGGCTAGCCAATCAAGAAAGTCGTACAGTTTTTTGCCCAGAAACAACAAATGTTCGGTTCCTACCAGGGCCACATCCACTACGACGCCCCCAAGAATGAGAACACCTAGCCAGATGGCGATTTGATTGGTCATAGCGGCCCCGAACGAAAACGCCCGCCCAGATAACCTGAGCGGGCAAATAGGTTCAAGCAAAGTCCTTAATTTCAGTTAAGGCGTCCCATTGTAACAGCGACGTCGGCCATCCTTACGGAGAATCCCCACTCATTATCGTACCAAGCCAACACGCGCACCATGCGGTTGTCGACGACACGAGTCTGGTCCGGGGCAAAAATCGAGCTTTCCTCGGTGTGATTGAAATCCGTCGAAACAAGCGGCGCTGGTTCAAAACCTAATACGCGCTGCATGGGCCCTTTGGCGGCTTCTTCGACGATCGCGTTCACTTCTTCAACCGTCACATCGCGCGCGGCGCGAAAGCTGAGGTCGACCGCCGAAACATTTGGTGTAGGGACGCGAATTGCGGAACCGTCCAAGCGCCCTTTGAGATTGGGGAGAACTTCACCCAGCGCCTTCGCGGCACCTGTACTCGTAGGGATCATTGACATCGCTGCAGCACGCGCGCGGTAAAGGTCGCTGTGTCTACGGTCCAGCGTCGGTTGGTCACCGGTATAGGCGTGGATCGTGGTCATAATACCGTGTTCGATGCCTATTCCCTCGTCCAGAACCTTGGCAAGCGGAGCAAGGCAATTCGTGGTGCAGGATCCGTTGGACACCATTCTGTCCTTTGTAGAAAGGCTATTGTGATTGACGCCAAACACTATTGTCTTGTCGACATTCTTTCCGGGGGCTGACAGCAAAACCCTTTGAGCGCCCCGCTCAAGATGCGTCTTGGCCTTATGGCCATCGTTGAATTGGCCAGTGCATTCCAGAACGACGTCACAGCCTTCCCAGTCCAGTTCGTTCAATTCGTATGTCGAAAACATCTCCATAGGGCCGCGGCCAAGGTCCATGGTGCTACCGCTGATGGAAATGTCACGAGGAAAGCGCCCGTGTATGCTGTCGTATTTCAAGAGGTGCGCAGATGTTTCAAGGGGGCCGGTTGCGTTGACCTTGATCACTTCAATGTCGTTGCGGGCCGAAGCCGCGATGTGGGAGAGAGTACAACGGCCAATCCGGCCAAAACCATTTATACCGACCTTAATGGTCATACGACGCCTCCAAATTCGCTTGCGTTAATGGCCATATAGCGACGAAACCAATTTCCCAAAAGAGTAAAAACGTCATATTTCTAAGGTGTTAGCGCAAACTTGCGCCGATTGCGCTAACGCTTGCGCTAATCTTTGAATCAGTTAGGGTCCAGGTGCGACGGATGAGACGAAGGAAAGCGCAATGAGTGGTCTTTTGGCCCTGTTAGACGACGTGGCGGGAATTGCAAAAGTAGCCGCGTCTTCGGTCGACGACGTAGTAGCGGCGGCAGGTAAGGCAGGGGCCAAGACTGCAGGTGTCATTATTGACGACGCGGCTGTTACACCAAAGTACGTTCAGGGATTTGCTCCGGCTCGGGAATTACCGATCATCTGGCGTATCGCTCGGGGCTCGGTCTTCAACAAAATAGTTCTCTTGCTTCCGGTCGCTTTGTTACTTGCTAATTTTGCTCCTTGGATGATCACGCCATTGCTGATGATAGGGGGGTCATATCTATGTTTCGAAGGCGCGGAAAAGATATTCCACGTCCTATTTCCACATGGCAGCCATGAAATTGACGAAGATATGAAAGTCCGCGACCCAGGACATCTTGAAGAGCAAAAGGTCAAAGGAGCCATCAAAACAGATTTTATTCTGTCTGCTGAAATTATGACGATAGCACTGGCAGCTATCGAAGCGCCGAATCTATGGATGCAAGCAGCCACCCTCGCGGTAGTGGGAATTGGTGTCACGGTTGCCGTTTATGGATCCGTCGCGCTGATCGTGAAGATGGATGATGTGGGGCTGTTTTTGGCAAAGTCCGCGCATACACCAATTGGCCGCGGCATGGGGCGCGGACTTGTCAAGGCGATGCCTGTCGTAATGAAGGTTCTTTCGGTCGTTGGGACCGCCGCCATGCTATGGGTTGGCGGGTCAATAATAATCCATGGGCTTGAGGTTTTGGGTTTTGGGTGGCTGGGCCACCACATCCATGACTGGGCTCATGCAATTGGCCATTCGGTCACGGATCAGTGGACCGGGGTTGTCGAGTGGGTTTCCAAGGCGACAATGGACGGTATTTTTGGCCTAGCTTGGGGTTTTGTCCTGATCCCAATCGCGACCAAAGTGGTCGGACCCATGCTGTCCAAGAGGTCCGAGACGCATTGAAAACGGGCGGTCAAAGCCGCCCGTGACCAGTTGAAACTGCTCGTCACAACTTACAGTCCTAGAAGACCCTTTACTTTGGCAACCGCAGACGCAGCTATAATGTCGAAATGTTTGTATAAATCCCCGGCAGGGGCGGAGGCTCCGAAACTTGACATACCGATGAAGCCTGCTTTGGCCTCTCGTCCGCGCTCTCCAAGCAGCCATCGGTCCCAGCCTCCGGCCCGAACAGCCGCTTCGATGCCTACTCGCACTGGGCCACCGGGCAGAACGCGCTTTCGATAGGCTTCCTCCTGCTGAGCGAACAGCTCCATGCATGGCATAGAAACAACGCGGGTGCCGATACCTTCGGCTTCAAGCATCGCCTTAGCTTCTATCGCCAGCGAAACTTCGGAACCAGTGGCGATAAGAATTGCCTGCCGTTTACCTTCGGCTTCAGCCAGAACATAAGCGCCTTGCGCGGTCAGGTTCTTGGCCTTGTGCTGGGTTCTTACCGTTGGAACACCTTGACGCGTCAGTGAAAGAACCGACGGACTTGTTTTGAAGGTTAGCGCCAACTCCCAAGCTTCGGCAGTTTCAACAGTATCCGCTGGCCGGAAAACGTAAGTATTCGGTGTCGCGCGGGAAATTGCCAGATGTTCGACCGGTTGGTGGGTAGGACCGTCCTCGCCCAAACCAATCGAGTCATGCGTCATGACAAAAACAGTGGGCACTTTCATAAGCGCCGCAAGTCTCATTGATGGGCGAGCATAGTCAGTGAACGCCATAAATGTACCGCCGTAGGGGCGTATTCCACCATGCAAGGCCATTCCGTTCATCGCGGCGGCCATGCCGTGTTCGCGTATTCCGTAGTGGATATATCGACCCTTACGGTTTTCCGGCAGGAAAACGCTCATATCAGCAGACTTAGTGTTATTGGATCCTGTCAGGTCTGCAGACCCACCGATGGTTTCAGGCATGATAGGGTTTACGACATTCAGAACCTTTTCAGAGGATGCTCTTGTGGCCAGTTTAGGCTGTTCCTCAGAAATCTGTTTTTTGAAAGACCGAATAGCCGCAGACAGCTTTTTCGGTGCTTCGAAACTGTAGGCCCGATTAAACTCTTCCTGCTTACGTTCTGACAAAGTGGCAAATCGTTCTTCCCACGCTGCACGTTCAGTCGCGCCCCGGGCTCCAATTGCTTCCCACGCGGTTTTGACGCTTGCCGGAATGTCGAAAGCATCGTGAGGCCAGCCATAGCCCTCTTTCGCAGCTTTCAACTGATCTTGATCCGTCAGCGCGCCGTGGCCTTTTGACGTATCTTGCGCAGCGTGGCCTAAGGCGATGTGACTTTCGCACGCAATCATGGTGGGCTTGCTTGATTTTTTCGCCGCGACGATGGCTGCGTCGATCGCTTGAGGATCGTGACCATCAATTTCGATTACATGCCAACCTGAAGCCTCAAAGCGTTTAACCTGGTCCGTGCGGTCCGCCATATCCACAGTACCGTCGATGGTGATATTGTTGTTATCCCAAAACACAATAAGCTTGCTCAGCTCATGCCTACCAGCCAGAGTAATGGCTTCTTGGCTAACGCCCTCCATCAGGCAGCCGTCCCCGGCGATCACGTAGGTGTAGTGATCCACAACCTTTTTTCCGTAATGCGCGCGCTGAATTTCTTCGGCCATGGCAAACCCAACAGCGTTCGCAATCCCCTGACCAAGTGGTCCGGTTGTCGTCTCGACGCCATCGATCAGAAAATTTTCAGGATGACCGGCGGTTTTGGCGCCCAACTGCCGAAAGTTTTTAATTTCTTCTATCGTCACATCCGCATGACCGGTGAGATACAGCAGAGAGTATACCAGCATCGATCCGTGCCCCGCGGACAGAATGAAACGGTCGCGATCGGGCCAGTTCGGCACCGACGCATCAAATTTCAAGTGCTTTTCAAACAGTACAGTTGCTACGTCGGCCATGCCCATGGGCATACCGGAATGGCCTGAATTGGCAGCAGCGACGGCATCAAGGGTTAAGGTGCGAATAGCCGCAGCTTTGTTCCAATGTTCGGGGTTGGCATTTCGCAGCGCAGTAAGGTCCACGGGCGTTGTTCCTTTGGATTACAAGCAGATCGGGCGCTGAATACCACTCACCCTCCAAAGTGCAAGTGGAACTGGTCGTTCCAAACTGCGAACGCTTGAAGAGTGCAATCCAAACCCTTGAAAGCAAACAGTAGGTATTTTCCAACACATTCAGTTAGACTAGGTCAAATTATCGCCACCCGTGATTCGGTCTGGCGCTAAACAGAACGAACCTTGGTTAAGAGGTGACAGGCGCATGAGCCAAATTGAGGAATTACAACGACGTATCATGGCGGCAATGGAGCGCATTGGCTCTGGGGTTGAGGCGTTGGACAAACCGATCTCACCCAGCGGTGATTATGATCAGGAACTAAAGTCTGCATTGGAGGAAGAGCGTCTCGCTAATGCGCAGTTGGAAGAGCGGTTAAAAGCTCTCAAGGATCGTCACGATCAAGAAACTGACGCTATGCGTGCTGATATCGAAAAGTTACGCGGTCAATCCAACTTAGATGGTGAGAACGCTCAATTGCGTGCTCAACTCGAGGAAGCCACATCCAAGCTGGCAACTGTTGAAGCCGCTCGCGAAGACTTGGCCGAAGCCAAAGCAGCACTGGAAAATACAACAAAAATAGTAGAGTTGACGGCCGAAATTGAATCTTTGCGTTCTCTGAAAGGCGCAGCAGAGGAGGCGGCGGCGCTGAGAAAAGAACTTGAAGAACTGACCCCGCTAGCAGATCGCGCTGAAGAGTTGCAGGCCGAAGTGAAAGCCTTACGTGCGTCTACGGCTGACACGGAGCGGTTAGGCGATTTGAACGCCGAGCTTGAGATGTTGCGCGCAGAACGCACAAGCCATGGCGCCGCCATGTCCCGTTTGGACGACGACCTGCAGCGGCTGCGCAAGGCAAATGAGGAGTTACGAGGCACTGTGGAAGAGTTGCGGTCTGCTGCTCAACAGGGTGTTACAGACGCGGCGCTTTTGAATCGTGCGACGGCTGCGGAGTTGGAAGCGACCAGAGCTGCCCGCGCGTCGGACGCAGCTGAGGCCCATGCTGTTCTGGCGCGACTTGAACCGCTGCTGAACCAGGCCAACTTGGCGGAAGGAGAAGTTGAGTGATGCCCGAAGTGACAATTCATATCGGCGGCCGAGGTTTTGAGGTGTCTTGTAGGGACGGCGAAGAAGCGTTTTTACAAGCGGCAGCAAAGTTGCTGGATGACGAAGCTCAAGTTCTGTCGGACCAAATTGGGCGTATGCCTGAATCGCGCATGTTGCTAATGGCAGGTCTTATGCTTGCCGACAAATCGGCCAGTCAGGAAGATCGCGTCAAAGCGGCTGAAGCCAAGTTGACCGAAGTAGAGGCGGAACTGAACAAAATGCGTAATGTGCCCAAGCCGGAACCCGAACGCATCGAGGTGGCAGTTGTACCACCATCTGTCACTGATACGTTGGCCGAAATGGCGGCACGTGCTGAAGCTTTGGCAGCCGTCATAGAAGAAAAATCTAAAGTATGACGCTCGTGCGCTCGATCGCGGCAAGCTTGATTTTGGCCTCGCTCGGATTTGCGGCCACGGCCCAAATCGACATCTTGTCAGTCACGTTTTCCTGTGAAGACAACACAGAAATCCCAGTTTCATACTTCAATGCCACCGACGGATCTGGTGCTGCTGCCATGGTGATTGACGGTGAACTAATAGCAATGCGCCAAGCCGAAAGCGGCTCTGGCGTTCGCTATATCTCGGAAGGTGCAGAGGGCACCTATACCCTACGTTCGAAAGGCTGGGACGCTTTGATCTCGTATCAGGCGTCCGGCAACACTGCACCAGAACAGCTGTTACTGGGGAACTGCACAAGCCGATAAAGACGTATCAGGCGTTGGCCTCGCGAATTTTGTCAGCGGCGTCCTTGTTGTAGCTAACGCCATTGTCATCAAACAATGTGTCCAACTCACCCGACAGGGTCATCTCTGTGATGATATCACAGCCACCGACGAATTCGCCCTTTACATAAAGCTGGGGAACGGTCGGCCAGTCGGAATAGTCCTTGATGCCTTGACGTACCTCTTCATCAGCCAGGACGTTAACGTCCGTGTATGCCACACCCATATAGTTCAGCACGCCAGCAACACGTGAGGAAAACCCGCATTGCGGCATTTCTTTAGTGCCTTTCATATAAAGGACAACGTCGTTGGCTTTGACGGTTTCGTCGATCTGGTTTTTCACGTCGGTCATGTCGCGTTTCCTTCATGTCTCGCGTCTGGCGTTGGTGTTTCTAAAATCCCGCCAAGTGTTTTTTCGTTTGGGTTCTTTAATAAGGTCAAGCTTGGGCGCCTACATTCCTAACTGCGGGTTCCATCTGTCCCAACGCTTTGCGACCTCATTGGAAAACTTCTTCATTCCGGCACTTTCGTCGTCAGCGCCAATGCATGCAGCTCACCATCTGGGCCATCCATTTTGCCTTTCAAGGCTGCATAGACGGCACGTTGTTGCTGAACCCTGTTCTTGCCGCGAAAGCTTTCATCCACGACCATAGCAGACATATGCACGCCATCATTGCCACCAACCTGAATTTCCGCATCAGGAAAAGCTTCGCGCAGCAGGTGTTCGATTTCGTGGGCGCTCATCGGCATGTAGGTGTCTCCTGAAAAATCTTTTCAAAGATGTAGAGCGATGTGCATGGGCGTGCAAGGTGCGGTTAATGTTCTGAAACAACAGGAGCCGCGACGTGAGAAAGCGCGCGGTCCACTTTCAAACGAGAAACCTATATGCCTTAGATCAAGCTACCGCTGCAGCAAAACTGGAGCGAAATGTCTGTGCCAGCTCGGACAGCGGTGCCTCGGACGACCCTATCTTCACGCTGTCGCCTGTAAAACGTCCAACTGAAACCATCGGTACACCAGCTTGTCCTGCTGCGATCATTAACGCCTCAGCCTGATCGAAATTGCAGGCGATAAGATAACGAGCCTGATCTTCGCCGAAAAGGAACTCGGCCGGCGCATCGTCCAAGTTTACACCTACACCAGAATTTTCCGCCAATTCAAAGGCCGCTAAGGCAAGGCCTCCGTCGCTTAGATCTGTGCACGCTTTGATCATCTCGCGGTTGGCTCGGATGAAATCGCCATTACGTTTTTCGGCTTCCAAGTCGACGTGCGGGGCGTCACCGTCCTCGCGGTTGAAAACCTCGACCAAAAGGGCTGATTGGCCGAGATGGCCTTCAGTTTCGCCGACGACCAGCGCAACATGACCGTCACGTACTTCGTTGCCAATGATATCATCTGCGTGGTCAAGCAACCCAACTGCACCGATCGTGGGCGTCGGTAAGATCGCCTGACCATCGGTTTCGTTGTAAAGCGACACGTTCCCCGAGACGACCGGCATGTCCAGAGCCGCTACAGCTTCTCCAATTCCTTGAATCGCGCCGACGAATTGACCCATAATTTCAGGTTTTTCAGGATTGCCGAAGTTCAGGTTATCTGTGGTAGCCAATGGTTTTGCGCCGACGGCTGTTAAATTGCGATATGCTTCGGCTACAGCTTGTTTTCCGCCTTCAATTGGATTTGCGCGCACGTATCTAGGTGTCACATCACTGGTAAATGCCAACACTTTGTTTGTGCCATGAACGCGTACCATTCCAGCGCCCAATCCAGGCGTCCGCGAAGAGTCTGCCATTACCATCGTGTCATATTGCTCATAGACCCATTGTTTGGCGGCATAATTTGGCGAGTTGAGCAGGGCGCGAAGCCCATCGATCGGATCAATCTGCGGGACTTCGGCGAGTTCTTCCGCCTTAGGTGTAGGTTGCCATGGGCGGTCATATTCAGGCGCCGTAGAAGCCAGCTTAGATAGGGGTAAATCTGCTTTGATCTCGTCGTTGTGCATGATCAAAAAACGATCTTGGGATATAGTCTCTCCGACGATTGCAAAGTCCAAGTCCCACTTTTCGAACACCGCCCGGGCTTCGGTCTCAAGTTCGGGTTTAAGAACCATCAACATGCGTTCTTGCGACTCAGAGAGCATCATTTCATACGCAGTCATGTTTTCTTCGCGCTGGGGAACGGTTTCGAGGTTCAGACGAACGCCGAGTCCCCCCTTGTCGCCCATTTCGACGGCAGAACAAGTCAGACCAGCGGCTCCCATATCTTGAATCGAGATCACGGCGCCTGTTTGCATCAATTCCAGCGTTGCCTCCATCAGACGCTTTTCTGTGAAAGGGTCGCCGACTTGAACGGTTGGGCGCTTTTCTTCGATAGTGTCATCGAATTCGGCCGAAGCCATAGTAGCACCACCGACACCGTCGCGACCTGTTTTTGCGCCCAAATAGACGACAGGCATACCGACGCCGGAGGCCGCGGAATAAAATATCTTGTCACTATCGGCCAAACCAGCAGCGAAAGCGTTCACAAGACAGTTGCCATTGTATGCCGGATGAAACCGGACCTCTCCACCAACGCAAGGAACACCGAAACAGTTGCCATAGCCGCCGATTCCTTCAACGACCCCGTTGACCAGTTGGCGCGTCTTGTGATGATCAGGCTCGCCGAAAGACAGAGCATTCATTGAGGCGATAGGCCGAGCACCCATAGTGAATACGTCACGGAGGATCCCACCCACACCTGTCGCGGCCCCTTGGTATGGTTCGATATATGAAGGGTGATTGTGGCTTTCCATTTTGAAAACCACTGCCTGACCGTCACCAATGTCAACGACGCCGGCATTTTCACCTGGTCCACAAATCACTTGTGGACCCGAAGTCGGCAGGGTGCGCAACCATTTTTTTGAAGATTTGTAAGAGCAATGCTCATTCCACATTGCCGAAAATATCCCAAGCTCTGTAAAGGTTGGCTCACGCCCGATAATTTCGAGGATCATGTCGTATTCTTCGGGTTTTAACCCGTGTGCGGCGATCAGATCCGGGGTAATGGCGGGCTCGTGCATCGTATGTCCTTATCCAGAGTGGCCGGGATTGCGCGCCTTTTAAGCCAAGGGCGCGTCGGTGGAAAGGGTATTGAAGACACGGTCAGTTCAGAACCGTTGACCGACATAAATATACAGCTGATCTTCGTCCAGATCGTTTCGCGCCCAATCAACTGAAAAGTCCACCGGGAACTTTTTCGAAACACGATAACGCGCACCAAGACCAACTGCTGAGTGGGTGCCCCCGTCGGATAGATCGGAAAAGCTGTCTCCGGTTTGGCCGACACCTCCAAAGGCAACAGCGCCAATCCTTTTTGTGAATTGATGGCGGTATTCAATTTGAAGGGAAGCCGACCTGAAGTCTAAAAACTGGGTTACAGGAAAACCACGGAACGCGTCGGTCCCGCCAAGAGAGCATTGATCGAAAAATGGTGTATCCTGCGAAGCCCCACAGATCGACGCACGAGCAGCAATTACACCCTTTGCTGTAGGGTTCAGGTAATGCGTGTAATTGACAAACGCTTTCGAGTAGTCCCCGGTTACTCCTTTGAGCGTGTAGCTATGTGAAATTTCGGCCTGAAGGTTCGATCCTCTGGTAGGGTAAATCGTGTCATCCCGCCGATCCCATGCGGCTACCAAAGCTGGAGTAATAATGCGCATGTTCAAAAACTGGTCAAACGGAGGTGGGATTGGCGGCAGCCCAAGACCATCCAAACTGACCGAGGTATCCAGGTATCGAACCGAAAGTCCCGCAGAAATTTCCGGCGTAATTCCGTAAGAAAACTCAATCCGAGCCAAGTCGCCGTCCTGTGTCACAGGCAGTTGCCCGGTTGTAGTAAACAGGTCGTAGTTGATCGTGGCCTTGGCATACAAAGTCTCGATTTGCCATCGGTTGCTGTCAAAGGCAAAATTAGCAGCACCGCCATAAGCCCGTGTACCGTTACTGGAGCCAAGAACGGCTATACCGAACAATGACGGCTTGGACTCTTCGTCCATTTGATAAAGATACCCAGCACCGAGCGTCAGACCCGATCCAATAGTGGGATTGGAAAACGGGATGGGTACCGCGATGAAGGAACCGTTACGAAATCCGATAGACGCCTCGGACTGTGCTTGGTCGAAACCGTCCACATTTGTTTCCACCGTCACGGAACCCGAAAAGGCAGTGTTCGGCAAGACGCTTAATAATAGTGTTTTTAAGGTGATTCCGGATAGTCTCACGACAACAATCTCATGAACTGTAGAACCGGATTTTACCCGGTTCTATTAATGTCAAAGTCAGGCTGGTCCTTGCTCTTTGTTTACCGCATCGCTCGCCGCCGCGCCAATGGCCGCTTTTTGTGGTTCCGAAAGGTGTTCGGCCTCATCCAGTCCTGGGATCGCAACACGGACTTCGCGGCGCGCAAAATCAATTCCGTTTTCTTTGAAAGCGGCTTTTACCCGATTGAAAATTTCCTTACGCAAGGTGAATTGCTTGCCCGGTTTGGCCATGAACTTGCCGCGGATAATCATGCCCACATCGTCAAAGTCAAAAACACCTTGGGATTTGAATGGTTGGAGGAAACCATCCTTGTGAGTCTCGTCCTCCATCATCTCGGCACCGATCTTCTTAAAAATCTTTTTCACTTTGTTGGGGTCCGTGTCGAATGGCACAGTGAATTTAAGCTTCATTATTACCCAGTCGCGGCTGTAGTTGGTCAGCTTTTGGATTTCGCCGTAAGGAATGGTGTGAACTGGCCCTCGGTGATGGCGCAATTGCATCGACCGGATCGATATCTTTTCGACTGTCCCGGTCGTGCCTCCAACATCCACATATTCACCTACACGGAACGCGTCATCGATCAGGAAGAATATTCCACCAACGATGTCCGAAACCAGTTTCTGGGCACCAAATCCGATAGCAAGACCAAGAATACCGGCACCTGCCAGCAATGGCGTGATATCAAGCCCCAGAGCGCCTAACGCCAACAGCGCGAAGATTACGGCTATCGCGACCTGCGCTGTCACTCGCAATAATGGCAATACGGTCGCTAAACGCGAGCCTCCGGTACCGCCACCTTCGCCAGCTTCTTCGTCAGGGCTTTGTTCGGCAGCGGTTTGTTCTTTGGCCAGACGTCGGTTGATCCACAAAGACACAACCTCGTTTAGGATATAGCCGACAGCGATTATGATGAAAAATTGTATTACTTCACTGCCAGAATCAGATGAGCCACCAGCAATTTCCTGAAGGTCTAAGTCCCAGGCACCTGCAATCATCAGAATCACAAGAATGCCTGCCAAAACGCGCCCGATGCGGATGTAACTGCGCTTGGTGGATTTATAAGCTCTTTCCGCCACTGGACCGTCTCCGATCATTGGTGGCTGCAGATGCCGCACCAATCCTCTGATCAAGGTGTCCAAAGCTGGCGCGATAAGCAGCCAGAACATGGTGGTGAAGTGGGCACCATGGGCAAGTAGGGCAAAGACTGTTGGGTTTCTCTGTGATGCCAGATACTCCACGAGCAGCCAGATACCCGCCGAAACTCCGATTGCGAAATAGGGGTATATCCGCGCTACGTCTTCATCGAACTTTGTACGGTCAGGATCTGTACCGAGCATCATGTCCGACAAACCATCGCGAGCTGTCCATGCGATAACGCCAATGTAGATGTGGATCGCAGTATTGAGCCAGAACCCCAAACGGGATTCACCCGGAGGAACACCATTGGTTGAGTTGAAGTCCAGGATGAACATTGTGAAACCGATCAGTAGGAACAGACCGATCAGGTTGCGATGCAGATATTTGGCCCAATGGTCATCTACGTTTACCAAGCGCAAGTTGTGCTGTTTAGGGGCCAGAATAAAACGCGAAATAGCCGCGCCCAAGCGGGGAAACCAGATCAAATAAAAGACAAACGGACCCGCCTGAGCGATCTGCTGTTCGTCCAACAATTGCCTGCCCACAAAGACCAGCGTGTAGTAAAAGACGAGAAGGCCCAGAAATTCGAAACAGAAACGCTTGAACAGAAAGGTGACTGCACCGAGCAGGTCGGTCGAGGAGTCGCCATCTACGACCTTCATCCAGCGCCGTGTCCACAAACCAACGATGTTTTCAGCCGCGTAGCCAACGGCCAGGGCAAGGAAAGTAAATCCAAAAAGCGTCATTAAACCACTGGCGCCAAATGAGTTGCCAAAGTTGGAAAATGCCTCGATCTGGGCTGTAATTAGCAATGGAATTTTTCGAATGACGTCCAACCATGAAGCGGTCATGCTGCTGACGGTATCCGATATGGCCTGTACCACGCTACGACTGGTCGGAGCGGCTTCTTCCTGTTTCGCAGCCACAGCGTCCAGCCGTTCTAGCAAAATCGCGCGTACCTGATCGTCAGACATCCTTGCAACGAGGTCGTCGACCTGATCCGGTGTCAGATCTTCGGGGATGGTGGCAGGTGCGGTGGAGGTCGTACTTTCCTGAGCCAAGACTGGCAGTGACAGAAAGATTACCGATATGAACGCCAGCAAAAGGCGGAGTGGGTGGAACATTAAATTACCCTCGAAGCCGAATTTTAGGTCTGTTTTTCTGGATCATAGGGGTAGGTGGCTCAATTTGACAGCATGTTGTAATGTAAACGGTGAAAAACCAAAAAAAAGGCCGAGCACTAAGCTCGGCCGTAGTCCAACAGGGAGGTATGAAGATGATGAGCGTTTCAGCATCACCGCCTTCGAATGCTCATTTAGGGATCACATTGTTGACTATCAAGGGATTTTCCCTTTCTTTGGATCATGTCCGCTATGACGTTACTGCATAGCTAGAGTTTTCCCATTTGTCTCAATTGCTTACGATGCGAAATGATTTCGTCCTGAACAAAGTCGCGGAAGGCAGAAATCCTCTTGGAATGGCGCAGTTCCTCGGGGTAGGCAAGGTAAACAGGTACTTCGGCCCCTTGTATATCAGCTGGAACATGCACCAAATCGGGAAAATCTTGCGTGACATAGTCTGGCAAAACGCCAATTCCCAGATCATTTAAAACGCCTTGTAAAACACCAAAGTAGTTGTTGACCGTCAGTAATGAGCCCGGATTGTGGGTCATTAATTGACGAACCATCGCTGCACTCGCGCCGACTTGCGGGGCCGCTGGTGTCTGACAAATCAACCTGTGTTTTGAAATATCCTCGACTTTTTGGGGTGGCCCGCCATGGGAATCCAGATATCTGCGTGTAGCATACAGTTGCATCTGAACAGTCATTAGACGCTTTCGCACGAGATCCGCCTGGCTAGGTTCCTTCATTCGAATGGCGACATCAGCTTCACGCATGGGCAGATCCAAAACACGCTCTTCCAACATCAAGTCGACATTGAGGTCTGGATATTGTTCGTAGAGTTTTGGTAACCGTGGCGCCAACCATAAAGTGCCAAACCCAAAGGTGGTCGTGACCCGCAAGACGCCAAACACTTCGTCTTCGCTATCGCGGATACGGGCGGCTGTGGCATCCAGGCGTTTGGACATCGCCGACGTAGCGTCGAATAGCAGTTCACCTTGTTCGGTGAGAATCAACCCACGAGCGTGACGGTGGAAAAGGGTGGCATCCAGCGATTCCTCAAGAGCGCGAATCTGTCGACTAACAGCGGATTGAGACAAATTTAGCTTGTCTCCCGCATGAGTAAGGCTGCCTGCGTCGGCGACCGCGTGAAATATTCTAAGCTTGTCCCAATCCATCGACGCAACTTTCGTTATTCAAGCGCACGCCTATATGAAAGACGTAACAAATTCCACAATCAAACGGGGAAATCGTTACATCTAAGGGGAATTTCACTATGCAGGTCAGTATTTATGACCTAATATAACAGATATTGGAGCACACTAATCGGACCTGGGAGGCGTCAGATGAGTCAGCCAAAAGTTTCGCTTAATGACAGGTTCGATCTGTCGAAATCACCAGTTTTACTGAACGGGACTCAAGCGCTTGTCCGTCTAATGCTAATGCAAAAAGCCCGCGACGTTGCCGCAGGTTTGAACACAGCTGGCCTGGTAACCGGGTATCGGGGTTCTCCACTTGGCGCAGTAGATCAGCAAATGAGCCGAGCCCAAAAACAGTTGGCCGAAAACGACGTCACATTCCAATACGGCCTAAACGAGGATTTAGCTGCAACGGCGCTGTGGGGAAGCCAGCAAGCCGGCCTGCGAGGAGACGGCAAGTTTGATGGCGTTTTTGGCCTTTGGTACGGGAAAGGCCCCGGTGTTGATCGTTCGGGCGACGTTATGCGCCATTCCAACATGGCGGGAACGGCAAAGTATGGCGGCGTGTTGATGGCCATGGGGGACGATCACACGGGCGAAAGTTCGACCGTTCTACACCAGTCCGAATGGTCGTTGGTCGATATGTATATGCCAGTTGTTAGCCCGGCCGGTGTGCAAGAGATACTAGATTACGGAATTTATGGATTTGCTCTCAGCCGGTTTGCGGGTGTGTGGGTGGGTTTGAAAACCATGAAAGACACGATCGAAGTCACGTCAGTAGTTGATGGATCGCCCGACCGGATGCAACTGGTTACGCCCGAATTCGACATGCCAGAAGGCGGCCTGAACATTCGATTGGGAGACACACCGCACCTGCAGGAGGCTCGGGTAATCGACTATAAACGGTTTGCAGCTGAAACCTTTTCCCATGCTAACAAATTGGACAAAAGGGTCTGGGGCAAACCCGGAGCGAAGATTGGCATCGTCGCTGCTGGCAAGAATTGGCTCGATTTAGTTCATGCAATGTCTTTGCTGAATATCGATGCCAATGAAGCCGAACGGCTGGGCATTACAACTTACAAAGTTGGCCAGACATTTCCATTAGATATGAAAGGCTTTCACGACTGGGCGGAAGGGCTGGATCTGGTCATAATCATTGAGGAAAAGCGCAAGCTTATCGAAGTGCAGGTCAAGGAGGCGATATTCGATGACCGCCGAGGACGGCGCGTTTACGGATGGTACAAAGGCGGTGCGGGTACTTTGCATCGCGAAGAACTATTCCCGACCCGAGGGGCCTTGGACCCAATCATGATTGCTGAAAAACTTGGCGGCATCCTGGTCGAAGAAGGCCGAGATACTGACGGAGTCCAAGCCGGGCTTGCTGCTTTGTCCGAAGCCCGCCGCGCAGACAACGCCCAAGAAATCGCTGCACGCCTTCCATATTTTTGTTCAGGATGTCCTCATAACAGCTCAACAAAACTGCCCGAAGGCAGCCGGGCTTATGCAGGCATCGGGTGTCATTACATGGTTCAGTGGATGGATCGTGAAACAACGGGTTTTACACAGATGGGCGGTGAAGGCGCCAACTGGATTGGTGAGGCACCATTTTCTACGACTAAACATGTTTTCCAAAATCTCGGCGACGGAACCTACAACCATTCCGGTGTTCAGGCCATACGGGCCGCTTTGGCCGCTGGAACGAATATTACTTTCAAAATCCTATTTAATGATGCGGTTGCCATGACGGGCGGACAGGATAATGAGGGCGGACTGAGCGCGGAACGTATTGTTGCTGAAGTGAAAGCGATGGGCGTTGAACATGTGGCAGTCGTATACGACGAGAAAGAAGACTTAGATATTAAGTCGTTACCAGCCAACGTTGAAACTCATGAACGAGCCGAATTGATCAATGTTCAGGAAAAGTTTAGGGAAATTGAAGGTGTCTCTGTCATTGTGTATGTGCAAACTTGCGCTGCCGAAAAACGCCGACGCCGGAAACGCGGCACCTTTCCTGACCCTGACAAACGAGTTTTCATCAACACCGATATTTGCGAAGGCTGCGGAGACTGCGGCGTCCAATCAAACTGCGTTTCAATCGTACCAAAAGATACCGAATTGGGGCGCAAACGCGCGATTGATCAATCAAGTTGCAACAAGGATTTCTCTTGCCTTAACGGGTTTTGCCCGTCTTTTGTCACGTTAGAAGGTGCCATGATCCGCAAAGAAGCGACGACAGACTTTGATTTGCCGGATTTGCCTGACCCCGAATTACCGCAGATCCAAGGTACTCATAACATCGTGATAACAGGTGTTGGAGGCACCGGTGTCGTGACAATAGGTGCAGTGCTTGCACAGGCAGCCCAGATTGATGGTAAGGGGGCTGGTATGATGGAAATGGCTGGCTTAGCGCAGAAAGGCGGCGCGGTACACATCCATTGCCGCCTGGCTAACGCACCCGAGGACATTAGTGCGATTCGAGTGGCAACGGGCGAGGCCCACGCGTTAATCGGTGGCGATCTGGTTGTATCAGCCGGCGCCAAGACTCTCGGGTTAACCCGGGCGGGCCATACTGGAGCGGTAGTCAACAACCACGAAATAATTACTGGTGACTTCACCCGCGACACAGAATTCAAGATCCCAAGCGACCAGTTGGAGTTGGCCTTGCAGGCTCGACTAAAAGAACGGGTCGACCTGTTTGATGCAAGTGAACTTTCTCGTGCAGTAATGGGTGACTCCATCTATTCAAACATGATGGTTTTTGGAGCGGCTTGGCAACGCGGGCTTGTACCAATTCACCTCTCTTCGATTTTTCAAGCTATCGAGTTGAATGGAACTGCTATCGAACGCAACAAACGGGCGTTTCAGGTCGGGCGTTGGGCTGTGCTGTACCCTGAGGTTGTCTCGGGAATCCTTGGCCAGAATGTGACCGAAATTCCCAAAACATTGGAACAAACTATCGACTTCCGGGCCAGTCACCTGGTTCAGTATCAAGGGAAAGGGTTGGCTAATCGATACCGAAAACTGGTTGATTCGATTTCGGATGAAACAGTTCGTGAATCTGTGGCCAAGGGGTATCATAAGGTTCTGTCTTACAAAGACGAATACGAAGTCGCCCGTTTGCTGCTGCAGACACGGGAAAATGCCGTGGCCGAGTTTGACGGCGATTTCAAAATGACTTTCCATCTGGCACCTCCGATACTAGGAGGGAAATCCGCCAGCGGACGACCTAAAAAGCGGGCTTTCAGCGAAAAAATAATAGGACTGCTTAGACTTCTAGCGCGGTTCAAGTCATTGCGTGGTACGCCTTTGGACCCATTTGGTTATAGCAGCGAACGCAGGATGGAGCGCGCGTTGATACGGCAATATGAAAAAGACATGAAAGAGGTGTTACCGAAACTGACACCCGAAACGCGGGAAGCGATTGCAGCGTTGGCAAGGTTGCCCTTAGATATTCGTGGTTTTGGTCCTGTCCTTTCGGAAAACGAGGCAAAGGCGGCCAAACGCCGCGAGGAATTGCTGTCCGTGATCCGCGATGGAGGCCCTGATATTCGGGCTGCGGCAGAGTAAATCGTCACGAGACTGTCATGTTGCCTCGGCAAAATCGTTACCTGCATTACAATGGCAGGTCATAGTCCGGAGTTCCCAATGCCCTCGCACCGTCATGTCGCTCGTGACATTTCATATTCCTATTCCGCTGAGACAAGAGGCGGTCGGATGATCATTAAGCTAATGGAAAACACGACGGGTCGACTGCGTTTGATAAAACGCGCCGACGGGTACGAGCAGGAGGTGGCAAACGGGCGGAACTTTTGGTCTGTAATGGTCGAACGATATGGTTTGTCATTGGATGTGGTTGGGGGATCCTTGGCCAACATTCCGAAGGAAGGACCGCTGGTTCTCATCGCGAACCACCCCTACGGTATTCTTGACGGGTTGATGATGGGACACATCCTGTCACAAACGCGTTGCGATTTTAGGATTTTGGCTCACAGAGTGTTTCGAAAAGCCGGCGACCTAAACAGCATCATTCTTCCAATTTCGTTTGACGAGACGAAAGACGCGATCAAGCTGAACCTCCAGACCCGAAAGGCATCACTCGATTATCTTGACCAAGGTGGTGCGATCGGAGTTTTTCCGGGTGGAACAGTCAGTACCGGGGTCAAACCATTCTCTCATCCGATGGACCCGGGTTGGCGCGGATTCACCGCTCGAATGGTTGCAAAATCAAACGCGACAGTCGTTCCGGTTTTTTTTGAAGGCCATACATCGCGCCTTTTCCAGATCGCCAGTCATATGCATTCGACGTTGCGTATGGGTCTATTGATCAAAGAGTTCAAAAAAAGGGTCGATACTCCCGTTGAAGTAGTCATAGGAGAACCGATCGGGCGCGATGTTCTGGACCCGTTGGGAAAGGATACGCGCAAGATGATGGATTTCCTGCGCAAAGCCACGTATGAGCTGTCCCCGAAGCCGCTTAAGTCTTATGACTACGGCTATGAATTCGAGGAACGGCATCGCGCCTGAAGGGGCAAATGGCAGTAGGAATATTTGATTCTGGATTGGGCGGGCTTACCGTCCTGGACGTCGCGCAGAAACGCCTGCCTGACGTTGATTTCCTTTATTTTGCCGACAGCGCGCACGCGCCGTATGGCGTTCGCGATGCCGACAACATCTATGACCTTACCCGTAACGCGGTGCACGACCTATGGGCGCGCGGCTGCGATTTGGTGATTCTCGCGTGTAACACTGCCAGCGCCGCCGCACTGCGCCGGATGCAAGAAGCTGGAGTTCCGGATGGCAAGCGTGTGCTCGGTGTATTCGTGCCTTTGATCGAGGCGCTGACGGAGCGGCAGTGGGGTGATAATTCTCCTCCCAGAGAAGTCGAAGTCCAACACGTGGCACTTTTTGCAACACCGGCAACAGTTTCCAGTCGCGCTTTTCAGCGGGAACTGGCGTTTCGCGCGATAGGCGTGGATGTCGAAGCGCAGGCATGTGGCGGTGTAGTGGATGCTATTGAAGACGGGGATATGATTCTTGCCGAGGCGTTGGTTCGGTCACATGTTGATGCGCTAAAGCGCAAAATGCCCACACCGCAGGCGGCTATTTTAGGATGTACCCATTATCCGTTGCTGTCTGATACATTTCAGCAAGCGCTTGGATCAGAAGTTAAAGTCTACAGCCAAGGTGATTTGGTTGCAGAAAGTCTTGCTGACTATCTAATCCGTCATCCCAACATGCTGGGCAAAGGCGAGGGCGGTTTCCTGACTACTGGAAAACCTAGCGTCGTCAGTGACCGCGCAACTCAATTTCTCCGACGAAAAATCAACTTTGAGGCGGCCTGACCTAGGTCAAGGAAGGCTCTGCGCGAACAATTAAATTATCGGCCGTCTCGTTGGTCCACAAAACACCTGACGTTTAAGTGAAAGAGGTCTGGCATGACCCACAAAATCGCAATTCTTGGTTCATCCGGCTATACCGGAGCGGAACTTGTACGGCTGATAGCCGAACACCCGAACATGCAAATCGTTGCCTTGTCGGCCGAACGCAAAGCCGGACAATCCATGGCACAAGTCTTTCCGCACCTCCGCCATTTGGATTTACCGGACTTGTGCAAAATCTCCGAAATCGATTTTTCGCAAGTTGATCTGTGTTTTTGCGCTCTGCCGCATAAAACGAGTCAGGCAGTCATTAGGAACTTACCCAAGACGCTAAAGATTATTGATCTGTCTGCGGACTTTCGGCTTCAAGACCCGCAGGAATACGAGAAGTGGTACGGTAATCCGCATTCCGCTCTTGAGCATCAGAAAGAGGCCATTTACGGCCTTACTGAGTTTTATCGTGACGAAATTCGCGCTGCGCGACTTGTTGCAGGTACAGGATGTAACGCTGCGACTGGCCAGTATGTTCTGCGGCCTTTGATCTCTGCCGGAGTTATCGATCTGGATGACATCATTTTGGACCTGAAATGTGCTGTGTCTGGAGCGGGTCGGGCGCTAAAGGAAAACCTTCTGCATGCGGAGCTTAGTGAAGGTTCCAACGCTTATGCGGTCGGTGGTTCGCATCGGCACCTTGGTGAGTTCGATCAGGAGTTGTCAAAGCTGGCGGGCCGTACGGTTCACGTTCAATTCACCCCGCATCTGATCCCCGCAAACCGCGGAATTCTTGCAACTTCTTACGTCAAAGGTGACCCACAGTCTGTTTACGAAACCCTGGCAGCCACCTATCAGCATGAAACCTTCATAAGGATGTTGCCTTATGGAGAAACGCCGTCAACGCATCATGTTCGCGGGTCCAACTTTTGCCATATCGGTGTTGTGGGCGACCGGATTGAGCGCCGTGTAATCGTAGTTGCAGCGTTGGACAACCTTACGAAAGGCAGCAGTGGCCAAGCCTTGCAGAATGCAAACCTGATGTTAGGTGAAGATGAGACTACGGGCCTGATGATGGCTCCTTTGTTCCCATGAGGCACCAATGAAAACGCTAAAGAAACGCCGTCGTGTTCAGATCATTCTGGTAGCCATAGTGGCGCTTGCCTTGTCTACCGCGCTCATTGGATATGCGATGCGCGACGGAATTAATTACTTCCGCTCACCCAGTGAGGTGATTGCTGAACCGCCTCAACCTTCGGTCGTATTTCGCATCGGCGGTCTGGTAGAGGAAGGCTCGATTGAACGCGGACAGGGTGAAACTGTGCGCTTTGTCGTAACGGATGGTGGTGAAAGTGTTCCCGTCGCCTTTAAAGGAGTGCTGCCGGACCTGTTTGCTGAAAATCAAGGCATGGTCGGTACAGGAAGTTACGTAAATGGCGTCTTTGAAGCCACTGAAATTCTTGCGAAACACGACGAGACTTATATGCCAAAGGAAGTTGTGGACGCGCTAAAAGAGCAGGGCGTCTATAAGGAAAGTGGCGGTAGCTAAGGAAAAACTCAAAGAAAAGATTTCTGATTAGGCGTTGCGAGGGGAAGCCGCGCAGCGGTTTTTACGTTGTTAATGATTAAATAGATTTTAGGGACAGTTTGTTCAGCAAATGCAGCGGAGAAACGATGCAGACTGTACATCAAATAGCCAAAGAAATTGTCGAGCGTGAAGGTGGTTTCGTGGAAGACCCGGATGATCCTGGCGGGGCTACAAAATTTGGTGTGACCATTCATACCTTACGCCGCCTAGGAATGGACGTAACCGGAGACGGTACGATCGACCGCTCGGATGTCAAAGCTTTGAGCAAATGGCAGGTGGTTGAAATTTTTTTAACCCACTACTTCGAAAAACCAAAAATAGGGCTGGTTCCTAAAGGACTACAACCTTCCTTATTTGATATGTATGTCAACGCCGGAGGTGAGGCGGTTAAAACTTTGCAGGCGTTGCTCAATCAAATGGGCTTCTATGTCGATGTGGACGGGATCATTGGCCCACAAACGAGTAAAGCCGCCCATACAGCCGTAGACCCCGATCCTCAGATGTTACGAGATGCCTACGGGGTGGCGCGGCGTAACTACTATTTTAGGTTGGCAGATCGTCGGTCTACACTCAGAAAGTTCGCACGCACGCGTTCCGGCGCCAAAGGTGGTTGGATAAAACGGGCCGAGGAATTTCTATCGCCCAAATACCACCTCAGTGACGAAGAATTTCAAAACAGGGTTTCTAAATGGGATTGATTTCTGGACTTTTGAGCTTGTTGTTTGGCGGTGAGCGGAATGTTGTGCGCGAAACAGCTGAAGTTTTTCTTGAAAATGCGGAATCTGCAGCAGCGCGGTCGGCCGCACAGCGCGAGCAGGCTTTAATGCAATTCGGTGCAGAATTCCAATTGCAGCCCAAAAGTGGCTTCGATCGTTTTATGGATGGAATAAATCGTTTACCGCGACCCGCGCTTGCATTGGGGACGTTGGGATTATTCGTCATTGCGATGATCGATCCGCTTTGGTTTGCAGAACGAATGCACGGAATTGCATTGGTTCCCGAGCCCCTGTGGTGGTTATTGGGTGTGATCGTTTCATTTTACTTCGGTGCACGCCACCAAACCAAAGCTCAGGAGTTCCAACGTGAAGTTGGGGTGACATTGGCGCAAGCCCCGAAAGTTATGGAAAATTTGGAGGCCTTGGAGCGCTTGCAAAATCGCAGTTCTAGAGATGCCCGTAAGGAGCCAAGCAAACAACGCACCAGAGAGGGCCGCAACCCAGCATTGGATGATTGGCGACGACTTCGAACCGCTGAATAGGCCGCGACACTATGTGCGCGCCGCATCGATAAATGTTAATGGCGCGCCACTGATGCGAGCGGTATATATGTTTCATGATTACAGAGCTCGGCCATTTTGCACTGATCCTGGCTTTCCTTGTTGCCATCGTACAAAGCGTAGTGCCACTGATCGGGGCCGCCAAAAGGTGGAGCGGATGGATGACCTTCGCAGAACCTGCCGCAATCGCGCAGTTTCTGCTTACAGGGTTTTCATTTGGCGCGCTTACATGGGCGTTTGCGTCATCTGATTTTTCACTACGAATTGTTGTTGAAAACAGTCATTCCCTAAAGCCGATGATTTACAAGATCAGCGGCACTTGGGGAAACCACGAAGGGTCAATGTTGCTGTGGGTATTGATTGTCACGATTTTCGGTGCGATGGCTGCAGCCTTTGGCGCAGGCCTGCCACCGACGCAAAAAGCGCGCGTTTTGGCGGTTCAAGGCGCGATTGGAGTGGCGTTTTTCGCGTTTATTCTGTTCACGTCCAACCCCTTTGACCGCATGGCGGTTCCACCTTTTGACGGGCGCGATCTAAATCCACTGTTGCAGGATCCCGGTCTCGCGTTTCATCCCCCATTTTTGTACTTGGGCTATGTCGGGTTAAGCATGGCGTTCAGCTTTGCCGTTGCTGCCCTTATCGAGGGGCGCGTGGACGCGGCTTGGGGCCGCTGGGTGCGACCCTGGACGTTGGCGGCGTGGGTGTTTTTAACCATTGGAATCGCTTTGGGATCTTGGTGGGCCTATTACGAATTGGGTTGGGGCGGCTTCTGGTTTTGGGATCCGGTTGAAAATGCGTCGTTTATGCCATGGCTGCTGGCTGCCGCCTTGCTTCACTCTGCAATTGTCGTAGAGAAGCGCGAGGCTTTGAAAAGTTGGACAATCCTTTTGGCGATCATCGCTTTTGGCTTCTCGTTGATCGGTACATTTATTGTTCGCTCGGGTTTGCTGACATCGGTACACGCTTTCGCAAATGACCCGGAACGCGGCGTATTCATATTGATCATCTTGGTTATCTTTATTGGCGGGGCGTTGACTCTTTTTGCCGCGAGAGCACAAGCAATGGAGGCAAAAGGCGTGTTTGGCGTTGTCAGTCGAGAAAGTGCGCTGGTGCTAAACAACGTTCTCCTCGCAGTCAGTTGCTTTGTGGTATTCTTCGGAACCATGTGGCCGATGGTGGCTGAAATGGCTTTTGACCGAAAACTCTCGGTTGGTCCGCCGTTTTTTAATGCAGCATTCACACCCTTTATGATTGCGTTGGGTATTTCGCTGCCGATCGGGGCAATGCTGCCTTGGAAACGGGGTAGGATAGGGCGTGCTGCATGGTCTTTGCGTTATGCTTTTCTATTGGCCGTTGCGCTTGCCATTCTCGTCTGGACGCTGCAATCCGGACGCAGCGCTCTTGGCCCGGTGGGTTTGTTTCTTGGCATTTGGATCGTGTTTGGCGCCCTCGTGGATTTGTGGAGCCGAACTGGGCGATCTGGCAGCTTGACGCGCCTGTTTCGTCTGCCTGGTGCCGATTGGGGCAAAGCTGTTGCCCACAGTGGCTTGGGCGTCACTATGTTTGCTATCGCCGGACTGACTGCCTGGGAAGTCGAAGATATTCGAGTCGCCCAACCCGGGCAGCCGTTCCAAGTTGGCCAGTTCACCTTGAGTCTCAAGGATGTTCGGCGCGTGCAGGGCCCCAATTACTTCTCAACCACCGCAGATATTAACGTAACGGAAAGCGGGGGGCGTGTTACGACGCTACACCCCGAAAAACGGGACTATCCGGTTGCGCGTATGCCCACCACCGAGGCAGCAATCGACTATCGCTTTTTACGCGATCTTTACGTGGTTCTCGGAGATCAACAAGCTGACGGTGGTTGGGTAATAAGAACTTACATCAAACCGCTGGCCAACTGGATCTGGGGTGGATGTATTCTCATGGCTCTTGGCGGGGCACTTAGCCTATCTGATCGACGTTTCCGAGTTGCTGCAGGCGCACGGAAATCACCAAAAACCGGAGTTCCCGCAGAGTGATACGCTTACTTTTTGTCTTTCTGATGCTGACAAGCCCAGCATACGCGGTTCAACCTGACGAAGTATTGCAGGACCCGGTGCTGGAAGAGAGGGCGCGCAATATTAGTACCGGGCTGCGGTGCTTGGTTTGCCGAAATGAGAGCATCGACGAGAGTAATGCGGAACTTGCCCGAGACCTGCGCATATTGCTACGGGAGAGGTTGGTGGCGGGAGATACCGATCAAGAAGCTGTCGATTTTATTGTCGATCGGTATGGCGAGTATGTACTTTTAAAGCCCACTGCGTCGGGCGCGAACCTGCTGCTTTGGCTGGCCGGGCCAGTCATGTTGCTGATTGCTGGAGCAGTAGGTTTAAATTTTGTCCGGAACCGTTCCAAAACGCAAAGCACTGTTCCAAGCGGTAGCGACACTCTGACCCAAGAAGAACAAGCGCGACTGCGTCAAATACTTGAAGACTGACGCGTAGTTACGCTTTCACTTTCACTGATTATGCGTAAGGGTTTCGTGGAATTCTGCGCGGGTGAGGTTTAAATGGAATACGAACAGGTCCATCTCGACATAACTAATGACTTGGCGGTTCTGACCCTTGACCGGGCAGACAAAATGAACGCGCTGACTAAACGGATGAGGGCAGAGATAACCCACGCGATGAACCATGCGGCCAAGAACGCTCGGGCCGTTGTTATCACCGGGGCAGGAAACGCGTTCTGCTCAGGTCAAGATCTTGGCGATGCGTCAAGTACGGGCAAAATTGATTTGGGACGAGCTTTGCGCGATGAGTATGAGCCTATGCTTAAGTCCGTATATGACTGTCCGGTTCCGACTATAGCGGCTGTTAACGGTCCTGCCGCTGGCGCCGGCGCTAATCTGGCACTGTGTGCGGATGTGGTGATTGCAACCGAAAGCGCTTATTTTATGCAAGCGTTCGCGAAGATCGGATTGATACCGGATGCGGGCGGAACTTGGTTCATGCCGCGTCAAATGGGATTTGCAAAAGCAATGGGCGCCGCGTTGTTTGCTGACAAAATCAGTGCCCGTCAAGCTGATGACTGGGGGCTGATCTGGGAAGCGGTTGCCGATGCTGATTTTGTCACCCATTGGCAAAGGCGGGCTGCTCATTTAGCAAACGGACCCACCGCTGGTTTTTCGGCGATTAAGCAGGCCATTCGCAAAAGCTTTGATCATACACTTCCAGAGCAACTGGAAACCGAGGCCCAGTTACAGGAAAATTGCGGACGCACGCGCGACTTTGCCGAAGGCGTCGTGGCGTTTCTTGAGAAAAGGCCCCCCAAATTTGAGGGCCGTTAAAACCGTCGTTTAGGCCCGGCGACGCCGTCTTGTTCGACGTTCTGGCTGCGCGCCGGTTTCCTCAGTCCCATCAGTTTCGGAAGAAAACGGGCCAAGCGCAGCTGTGATTTGATCCAAGGTCGGGCGAACACCACACGGAACCGTATCCAACGCCTCGCGCATTTTACGCAAATGTGCAGGCATCGTTCCGCAACATCCACCAATTATCGTGGCGCCAGCGTCTCGTGCCATAGCAGCGTACTGTCCCATCAGTTCTGGTGTTCCGTCGTAATGAATATGCCCATCGACGTACTTTGGTATTCCGGCGTTGCCCTTGGAAATAAGCGGACGTTCTGTTCCTTGCGCGACAAAACCTAGAACAGTACGTAAAATATCCGACGAACCAGTTCCACAATTCGCGCCGAATGCGATCGGTGGGTTAGCCAATGTCTCGACGATCTTTGCCAGATCCGCAGAAGTAACTCCCATCATAGTGCGACCCGCAGTGTCAAAACTCATGGTTCCGCACCATGGCATGTCGGCTAGGGCAAAAGCCTCGGCGGCGGCCCGGAACTCTTCCGGCGCGCTGATGGTTTCCACCCAAAGTACGTCGACGCCACCATTTTTCAGGGCGTCCGCTTGTTCGTGGAACATTTCGACCGCATCAGAATGCGACAGACTACCGACAGGTTCCATAATTTCACCTGTGGGCCCCACTGATCCCGCCACGATGACCCGGCGGTCTGCTTGGTCAGCAATTTCACGACCAAGCTCGGCACCAATCCTGTTCAGTTCAGCCACTCGGTTCTGAGCGTCGTGCAGTTTAAGGCGCGCAGCCGTTCCTCCGAACGTATTTGTAAGAAACAAATCGCTGCCAGCGTCGACAGAGCCCTTGTAAAGTGCCCGGATCTTTTCGGGCGCTTCCACATTCCACAACTCAGGCGCATCGCCCGATTGCAAACCCATGTTGAAAAGATTTGTTCCCGTAGCACCATCAGCCAAAATTGTATCGCTGGTTTCCAATAGTTTACTAAGCGCGTTTGTCATTGGCGTAATCCAAATACGGCCATAAGGGCCAAATCATAAAGAGACGCCCCATGTCCCACGACCAGGGCGTCAAATCAAACTCATTAAACTCATGAAGATCATGAGCGCGGTGAAAATAAACTCAGTCGGTCTCGCTCAGCACCTGCGCTTTGGCTTCTGGCAGCAGTTCTGCCATTTTTGCGCGAATTTCTTCAGCCGTGGACAGGTTCCCCAGATCGCCTGCAACTTTTCGCACGACATCTTCGTGACCCGCTTCCTCAAAATCGGCAATTACCACAGATTTGGCATATTCATCGGCTTCCGCACCGGATTTTCCCAGTTTTTCAGCGGCCCAAAGGCCCAGAAGCTTGTTGCAGCGAGCCTGCGCTTTGAACTGCATTTCTTCGTCGTGAGCAAACTTTGCTTCAAAGGCGTTTTCGCGTTCGTCGAACGTGGTCATTGGTTGAGGACCTCATATCACTAATTTCGTTAAACAGATAAAAAAACCGAAACAGAATGTATAGCGAAAATAGCCCATGCGCGACCAATTGCATCGAGAGGGCAAAGAAGGTTCGCAATGTCGAATTCTGGCGTCAAGACTGGAGCGTAGCAAAGGCTCAAACCGTCATGCTGTGAGTGAAAATAGGTCCAAAGCCTTTAAATCTGACCGCAAGCGATATCTCTGACGCTTGCGGGCGGGGGCTGGCTGGAATAAGAGGACGACAGCCGCGCGATCAATGCGCGTAACCGTTATGGAAAGGTCGCCAATGGCGCGTCGCAAGAAAATTTACGAAGGCAAGGCCAAAATTCTATACGAAGGTCCTGAACCGGGCACAATCGTGCAATATTTCAAAGATGACGCCACCGCATTCAACGCGGAAAAAAAGGATGTAATCGACGGCAAAGGTGTTTTGAATAACCGCCTGAGTGAATTCTTCATGACAGGCCTGACACAAATCGGCGTTCCCAACCACTTTATCCGCCGTTTGAATATGCGTGAGCAGCTGGTGCGGAATTGCGAAATTGTTCCGCTTGAAGTGATCGTGCGCAATTATGCCGCCGGGACAATGTCAAAACGCCTTGGGATAGCTGAAGGCACCCAATTGCCGCGTCCAATAGTCGAATATTGCTACAAAGACGACTCTCTGGGCGACCCACTTGTCACCGAAGAACACATCGCTGCTTTTGGCTGGGCCAGTCAGCAGGACATGGACGACATTCTAAGCATCGCGTTAAGGGTCAACGACTTTCTGAGTGGAGTAATGCTGGCTGTTGGCATCCGTCTGGTCGATTTCAAAATAGAAATCGGGCGAATTTTCGACGGTGATTATCAACGTCTGATTGTCGCAGATGAGATCAGTCCCGACAGCTGCCGTCTTTGGGATATCGAAACCGGGCAGAAGTTGGACAAAGACGTGTTTCGCCGAGATCTGGGCAACCTTACAGATGCCTATTCCGAAGTTGCTCGCCGTCTGGGCGTTCTGCCAAAAAGTAATGTCTCTAAGCCGACTCTGATCAACTGATTGTCATTGCAACATTTTCTAGCAAGGCGTCATGGAAATAACGTGACGCCTTTTTAGTTCAAGATGCGCGTTTGACAGCTTCGACAAGAATACAGCATGCTCTGTGCCGAACGATCTTTTTGGTTTACTGTCAAGGCGATATTCAACATGCTCGATTTGTTTGACCAAGCCGTGTTTCTCAAGTTTTTGGCGGCGATCCTCGCTATTTTCAATCCGCTTTATAATATTCCGATTTTCTTGAGCATGACGAAAAACTGCACGAAGGAAGAGCGTCGGCGGGTCGCTTTGATTGTGTCTGTTTCGGTAACGGTCATTGCCTTGATTGCAGTTGTGATCGGTGAGGAAGTATTGGCCGTTTTCGGCATAGACGTCCCATCGTTCCGAATTGCAGGCGGGATCATAATTTTTGGAATTGGAATGTCGATGTTAAGGGCCGATGACCGCTCTCCGGGCGATCAGGCGGCTGCAGCGGAAGGGCACGAAAGAAAGCTAAACTTTGCGGTCGTTCCCTTGGCAATTCCGCTTACTATTGGTCCCGGCACAATCGCGGTGACGATCGTTTTTTCTCACCAACTATCGCATGGCTCCGAAGTGGTGACGCTGGGTTCCGCGGTGTTAATCGCGTGTGCAATTGTTGCATTGGGGTTGCTGTTTGCCGACCAAATTTCTCGCCTCGTCGGAGAAACAATGATCAACGTTTTGACGCGCATCATGGCAATCTTATTGGTCGCGGTCGCCGTTGAGATGGTTTTAACAGGTACATTCAATGCAATCGACGTGCATTACCCCGGATTAACAACGCAATCGGGCAACAATTGATAGACAAAAACTGCCGCCGCACCAAGGGTTGTCCAACAAGGCCAAGCAGGATATTCCCCACCCATCGGAACACGCCAGTTCCATGATCTTCAGGTGGAGTTTACGAAAATGAAGGCACGGGTGCATGTGATGCTCAAAGACGGGGTACTAGACCCGCAGGGCGAGGCGGTTCGGCACGCATTGGGCGCCATGGGCTTTGATAAGGTTGAGGGCGTGCGCCAGGGAAAGGTAATCGATCTTGAATTGGCGGAAGGTGCGACCGAAGCTGATATAACAGATATGTGCGAAAAACTGTTGGCAAACACAGTTATCGAACGTTTTGAAATAGAAATGGTTTAAGTCTTTTCAGAAAACAGAGGGTTAGCCATGCGCGCAGCAGTTATCGTGTTTCCAGGCTCAAACTGTGACAGGGACCTTGCCGTTGCCTTTGAAAGGGCTGGCTTTTCGGTCGACATGGTTTGGCACAAGGACGCCACCCTTCCGGATGGTGTGGATATTGTCGGCGTTCCCGGAGGATTCTCTTACGGTGACTATCTTCGATGCGGAGCGATTGCTGCGCAGTCGCCGATCTGCAAGGCGCTGGTCCAACATACTGAGCGAGGCGGATATGCCATCGGAATATGCAACGGTTTTCAGGTCCTGACTGAAACCGGGATTCTGCCCGGTGCTTTGTTGCGCAATGCTGGTCTTAAATACATCTGCCGAACTGTTGGTCTGCGCGTTCAGACCAGCGACAGTGCATTCACCGAAGGATACAACGCCGGTGATGTGATCGATATTCCGATTGCTCATCATGACGGCAATTATTTTGCAGATGATGAAACTTTGGCGACGTTGAAAGATCAAGATCGGGTTGCATTTACATATGATCAAAACCCCAACGGTTCGCGCGACGACATCGCTGGTATCCTTTCTGGCAACCGCCGTGTGTTGGGCATGATGCCGCACCCCGAGCGTGCGGCGGATTCAGGCCATGGCGGTACGGATGGAGCGGCGCTCTTCCGCGCACTGTCCGGTGTTTTCGCACCGGCATGACTTGAGATCAATGTCACTGGCGCGTAGCGTCGAAAAATGAGTTCAGACGTTCAACCAGAGAGCCCCGGTTTTCTGAGCCGTTTTGGAGGCGGCCCACTAGGCTGGCGCCTGCGAATTGCCGTTCTGGTTCTTCTTCTCGCAACCGTTGTCACTGTTTGGGTTACCAACAGCTTACTTACCAGCAGGTTTACTGAGTCTACGCGCAATCGGGCCGAGCTTCGGCTGGCACTTTATTCTGGCAACTTGCTTAGCGAGCTGCGCCGCAACGCCATCGTCCCACAATTGCTTGCGCGCGACCCGACCCTGATCGGCGCCTTGCAGTCGAGCGACTATACCTTATCGAGCCAGCGACTGATTTCCTTCGTCGAAGAAATTGGAGCCGCTTCGCTGGTATTGTTGGATGGCGATGGATTGACCGTGGCAGCAACAGACCGAAATCGATTGGGCGAAGGTCACCGCAACACAGCATATTTTGTCGATGCAATCCGCGCGAATGCAACCCTGTTTTCAATTATTCCGCGCGAATCTGGTGGTTACAAGTTCGTGTATTCACGGCGCATCGAGGCGAATTCTGAAGTTCTTGGCGTGATAGTTGTCGAAGTCGACTTACAGAAATTCGAACGAGCTTGGGCGGGTATCTCAGATGCGGTTATGGTGACCGATAGTACTGGCACTATTATTTTGTCGACGGAACCTCAATGGCGTGGATTGGACGAGGGGTCGGCAATGCTTCGGCAACCCCCACAAGGGGCGATCCAAAGGGCCATTCGGGCAACGACAGATTGGACCGCCCTTCCGCCCGACGCTTACCTGCAGGGTGAAGCGGTGATGCGGATGGAAACGCGTATTCCGTTCAGAGGTTGGCAGATGACTTCGTTCACCACCTACTCCTCGATCCGGGAGAAGGTGAACAGCGTTCTGGCCTTGGAAATCATGGGTTTTGCGATTCTCTTGGCCCTTGCGTTCTACGCGCTCAGCCGGCGGGCAACGTCCCGCATGACTTTGTTCCAGCGAGAGTCGGCGGAGCTTCGCGCATTGAACACCAGGTTGCAGCGGGAAATCGCTGAGCGTGAACGGGTGGAAAAGACGTTGGAAGTTGCCGAGCAAACCCTTGCGCAAAGTTCGAAACTGGCCGCATTGGGTGAGATGTCGGCAGCCGTAAGTCACGAATTGAATCAACCTTTGGCTGCGATGAAAACCTATCTTGCAGGTGCGCGCCTTTTACTGCGTCGTGATCGATCAGAGGAAGCATTGGCCAGTTTCGGCAGGATCGATGGATTGATTGAGCGGATGGGCGCAATAACCCGGCAGCTAAAATCTTATGCTCGAAAGGGCGCGGACGCGTTTTCCCCTGTAGATCTTGGCGAAGCGCTGGCTTCGTCTCTATCAATGATGGAGCCGCAGCTGAGGCAACGTCATGTCAAGATTACGCAAATTTTGCCTGAGGAACCTGTGGTCGTGATGGGCGATCGAATGCGGATTGAGCAGGTCATGGTCAACCTCTTGCGAAATGCTCTGGACGCCACCAAATCAATAGATGAACCGGACGTTGAAATCATCCTTGCGGCGGGTGAGACTGCGGTACTGACCGTCCGAGACAATGGGCATGGCATCGAGGATATCGAAAACCTGTTCGAACCGTTTTACACTACTAAACGGCCCGGGGACGGAGTTGGACTAGGCCTTGCTATCTCGTCCGGGATCGTCAACGACCACGGTGGGCGGCTGACCGCACGCAACGGACAAAATGGCGGCGCAGTTTTCGAAATGCAGCTGCCGATACTTGGAAGCGACGGCCTGGAGGCCGCTGAATAACGAGGAATGACTATGGCACAAGCCATGAAGATCGCCATCGTGGACGACGAACAGGACATGCGCCAGTCGATCAGCCAATGGTTGGCGTTGTCAGGTTACGACACCGAGACGTTTGCAAGCGCCGAAGATGCTCTAAAGGTGCTCGGGCCAGAGTATCCAGGGATCGTGATATCAGATATCAAGATGCCCGGTATGGACGGCATCCAGCTGTTGAAGAAACTCATGGGCGCGGACAGCACCTTGCCTGTGATTATGATCACCGGACACGGTGACGTGCCGATGGCTGTTGAGGCCATGCGCGTAGGTGCATTCGATTTCCTCGAAAAGCCTTTCAATCCGGACCGCATGTCGGAATTGGCCAAACGCGCCAGTAATGCAAGAAGATTGACGTTGGACAACCGGGCGCTGCGGCGAGAGTTGTCTGGCGGAACTCAGATTATGAACAAGTTGATCGGCGCCAGCCCGGTTATGGAACGTCTGCGAGAGGATATTCTGGATTTGGGTCAGGCGGATGGTCACGTTTTGATCGATGGGGAAACCGGAACAGGCAAAACACTGGTTGCTCACGCCCTGCACGCCGTCGGTAGCCGTGCGGGCAAGAAATTTGTTTTGGTCTCCTGCGCTGCTTTGGAAGAAGATGCGCTTTCAAAGCGCTTGTTTGGACCGATGATGCCCGAAGACTCGCAACTGCCAGCGATTGAGGAGGCACGTGGCGGAACGCTAGTACTCGAGGATGTCGAGGCGCTAAGCGATACCCTGCAAGCGCGACTGTTGAGCGTGATGAATCAGCAGGGCACTCCGGCAGAGACGAGGATAGTGGCAATCTCGAATTTGCAGGAAGCTGGTAAAACCAGCGAGGATGTTCTGCGGCCCGATTTGTTTTATCGATTGGCTGCACTTCGTATAACAATGCCACCTTTGCGGCAGCGAGGTGAAGATATCCTGACTTTGTTCACCCGCTTAAGCGAGCAATTCGCTGAGGAATACGGCTGCGACACTCCGCAGGTCAGCGCCCAAGAAGCTGCTCAGCTATTACAGGCACCATGGCCGGGGAATGTGCGCCAGTTGATCAACATAGCCGAGCGTGCGGTTCTGCAATCGCGTCGTGGGTCTGGTACGATTGCTTCGCTTTTAATGTCCGACCATGAGGAAATGCAGCCGGTTATGACAACTGAAGGCAAGCCGCTTAAGGAATATGTCGAGGCATTCGAAAGGATGCTGATCGACAACACCATGCGTCGCCACAAAGGTTCGATCGCTTCAGTTATGGACGAACTCTGTCTACCGCGCCGGACCTTGAACGAGAAAATGGCGAAGTATGGGCTGCAGCGGTCAGACTATTTGTAAGCGCCAATTGTGGCCCCAAACTTCCTGAGCAACCAATTTAATTCACGTTTGCGAACTTTTTACCTAATTGAAGTGCACCCGCGTTAAGTTCGTAGGATGCAATTCAGTTTGCCCATTGTCTTTTCCGCAGGACTGCTTTTATTGTGTTCGAACGGGCCGGGCATTTTTCCGCTCTTAAGCCCCGGATATTTGAGTTTCGCTGCTTTGCCGCAAGTGAAGAAAAACTTTGGCAGCAAAGCAGACCGATTGTGCCCTGACTGGGCAGTAGAGCACCTGAGCCCGAATGACGGGCGAAAGGAATAAATGGGCAGGCAGCGATAAATCGCGCCTGTCGGAGAAGAACCGCGATGACGCGCGCGCAACGATCGAGTATACGGGCAGGGGGCCATGGCGCCAGACCCTGCCGCGCGCCGTCTGATATCGCCCTGACAAGACACCTCCCCAAATGCGCCCTTCCAACCGGACGGGCCAGGACAATGCGTTTGGCGCGGTGCACCAAGGACAAATGGCCAAGAAAATGCTTATCGATGCCACCCACGCGGAGGAAACCCGCGTCGTGGTGGTCGACGGGAACAAAGTTGAGGAGTTCGACTTTGAGTCCGAAAACAAACGCCAGCTTGCTGGCAACATCTATCTTGCAAAAGTAACGCGGGTTGAGCCGTCTCTACAGGCGGCTTTTGTGGACTACGGTGGCAACCGCCATGGTTTTCTGGCGTTTTCGGAAATTCACCCGGATTATTATCAAATACCGGTCGCTGACCGCGAAGCTTTGATGGAAGAGGAGCGTGCCTATGCCGAAGCAATGAAGGCACGCGATGAAGACGAAGAATCCAAACCGAAAAAACGCCGATCTAGATCGCGCAGCAAAGCTGCGGATGTTAAGTCTGATGATCCCGTTGAGACAATGGACGTGTCCTCTGAACCAACGGGGATGGAGACAATAGATCTGGACGAAGTAGACGAAGGCGACGTTTCAGAGGTCCCCGAAGGGACGTCTCCGATGGAATTGGTTGGAGAAACCCCTGTCGAGGAACCCGAAGAATCCGCAGAAGAAGAAACTTCGGATGACACTGTCGCAGATGACGCAAACGGTGATGGATCAAGCGTAGAAGCCCAGTCGGAAACTGCTTCAGAGGAAAAGCATGAGACTGTTACGCAAGAGCCCCCACAGGCAGCGGACGATGAAGACGACGGTCAGGTTGAACCTTCCAACGATACCGAATCCGATGGCTCTGAGACTGAACGGGAAGAGCCCGACAGCGACAACTCGGTTGAAGAAAGTGAAGAGGCTTCAACTGATGCCTCGGACAAAGACGACCAGATTGAGTCAGTTGCCGAGGAAGATGACAGTGAAGACATTCGACCACCCCGCAAGCCGCGTCCTCGTCGCTACAAGATCCAAGAAGTCATCAAGGTTCGCCAAGTCCTGCTGGTGCAGGTCGTTAAAGAAGAACGCGGCAACAAAGGTGCCGCCCTTACTACTTATCTTTCGCTTGCAGGCCGGTATTGCGTACTTATGCCGAATACAGCGCGGGGCGGGGGAATTAGCCGCAAGATAACAAACGCAGCAGATCGGAAAAAATTAAAAGACATAGCGGCGGAAATTGATGTTCCCGACGGTGCCGGATTGATCGTTCGGACAGCCGGCGCAAAGCGCACCAAATCCGAGATAAAGCGCGATTACGAATACCTGCAGCGTTTGTGGGAACAGATTCGCGAGCTTACTTTGCAGTCGATTGCTCCTGCAAAAATTTACGAAGAAGGCGATTTGGTCAAACGCTCGATCCGTGATTTGTACAATCGCGATATCGACGAAGTTCTTGTGGAGGGCGAAGGCGGGTATCGTATCGCCAAGGACTTCATGAAAATGATTATGCCGTCCCACGCTAAGAACGTGAAGCGTTATGAAGACGCGCTGCCGTTATTCGCGCGATATCAGGTCGAAAGCTATTTGGCGGGGATGTTCAACCCGACAGTTCAGTTGAAGTCTGGTGGCTATATCGTAATCGGCGTAACGGAAGCATTGGTCGCAATCGATGTAAACTCGGGCAGAGCCACAAAAGAAGGCTCGATCGAAGACACCGCGCTTAAGACCAATCTTGAAGCCGCCGAAGAGGTGGCGCGGCAATTGCGATTGCGGGACTTGGCCGGACTGATCGTCATTGACTTCATCGATATGGATGAGCGCAAGAACAATTCAGCGGTCGAAAAGCGCTTGAAGGAAAAGCTGAAAACTGATCGAGCGCGAATTCAAGTTGGTCGGATATCAGGATTTGGCTTGCTGGAAATGAGCCGTCAGCGCTTGCGGCCTGGAATGATCGAGGCAACAACGCAACCATGCCCGTCTTGCCACGGAACCGGTTTGATCCGTTCAGATGACAATATGGCACTGTCGATACTTAGGCAGATTGAAGAGGAAGGCACGCGTCGTCGCTCTCGCGAGGTTTTGGTTCGGTGCCCAGTAAGTATCGCCAATTTCCTGATGAACCAAAAGAGAGAACATATTGCCCAAATCGAGTCCCGGTACGGGTTGTCAGTTCGGGTTGAGGGCGACGTTCATCTCGTTAGCCCTGACTTTTCAATGGAGAAATTCAAGACAGCCAGCCGGATCGTGCCCGAAGCGACCGCGCCTGTAGTTTCGGTGGACGCCTCACTTATGGATCTGGTGGATTCGACCGAAGAACCCGAAGTTGAAGACGAAAACACCGAGCAAACAGAAGAAGAAGCCAAGCCCAAGCGCAAACGCCGTCGTCGTCGTCGCAAGAAGAGCGGAGTCAATTCGGATGCGACCGAATCCGATGTCGCGGAAGGCGAACCTGTTGAAGTTGCCGGTACTGACGAACTGGTGTCTGCAGAAGAAGAAGGTGCTAATCCCGAACCCGCAGAGGATGAAGAAAAGTCAGCAAAACCCAAGAAACGCCGCGTGCCGCGTCGACGGAAGAAAGACGCAGATGTGCAACCTGCTGAGGAAGTAGAGACACTTAAGAATGCTCAGGATGAAACGGCTGAGAAACCCACCGCCATCGAAGCTGAAGCAGAGCAACAGGAGATCGAGGTCCAGAATACCGAAGGTGACAAAAAGGTATCTGAAGTAGTTGCAGAGCCATCTGGCGTAAACGACGCAGTTACTGCGTCTGAAGTGTCAGAAAATATTGCTGCAACTGAGGAGGCAGACCCCGAACCACCGGAAAAGCTTGGAGAAGCGTCTGAACCGGTACTCGAGACTGTTGCCGAAGAACCCAAGCCAGCTCGGGCCAAACCCAAACGCCGAGGTTGGTGGTCACTAGGGCAATGAAAAAAGCGGACCTATTGGTCCGCTTTTTTTAAAGTAGATCAAAGGCGTAATCAGGACGATTTTTGGATTAAATAAACCTGATGGTCATTTGCGTCTTCGCGAGAAAGCAGTTTGTGGCCCGCCTCGGCGCAAAAATGCGGGACGTCTACAATAGCAGCAGGATCGTCCGCCAAAACGCGCAGCAACGCTCCGGCCGGCATGGACTTTAGCCGCTTTCTTGCCTTTAAGACGGGCAGGGGACACAAAAGCCCGAGCGCGTCCAGTGTTTCATCGGTATCTTCCATTGTTCTGGAAATATGTGTTGTGCGCGACGCTGTCCAGCGCGCAACCACGAGGATGTGACCGAATAGACCCGTGACGCGAAGCATCGGATAACATATGTCCGACTCATGTTCGGAATAGATATCATTGATGCGGGATTATTACCCGCCATGTTCGTCGCGATGATTGGGGGACTAATCAGCTTTCTGTCGCCATGCGTACTGCCAATTGTCCCACCCTATCTTGCATATATGAGCGGCGTGACGATAAACGAAATGCAGGATGAATCCCACGCAAGGCGCAAAGCCACCTTGTCGGCTTTGTTTTTTGTGCTGGGTTTGTCGACAGTCTTTTTGTTGTTGGGGTTTACCGCTTCGGCTTTCGGGGCGTTTGTGCTGCAAAATCAAGAACATTTCGCAAAGATGTCGGGCGCCATTGTAATCGTGTTCGGCCTGCATTTTTTGAATATTATCCGCATACCTCTACTGGACCGAGAGGCTCGCGTAGAAACCAAGGACTCTGGGGGATCGGTTTTCGGGGCTTACGTCTTGGGGCTGGCTTTTGCATTTGGTTGGACCCCATGCATTGGACCGCAGCTAGGAGCAATCTTGTCATTGGCGGCCTCCGAAGCTTCCGTTGCAAGAGGGACTTTTTTGTTGGGGGTTTATGCAGCGGGTCTTGGAATTCCATTTTTGTTGGCGGCAATGTTTCTGAACAGGTCAATGAAGTTTATGAATCAGATAAAGCCCTATTTGGGGACTATTGAAAAGGTCATGGGAGCCCTGCTGTTATTCGTAGGGATAATGTTGATTACCGGTCTGTTTACACAGTTTAGTTGGTGGTTGGTCGAAACCTTCCCCGGTTTGGCAGCACTAGGTTAACCCTTTAGCAAATTGGCGATGATGTTGTCGTTGCAGGCCTTACCTTAAAGGCAATGCTACGCTAACTTGTCGACCAAATGAGCAGTAAGAACAGACCTCCGCAAATATTCAAACGCCGGGTATTTTACATTCCGGGATACGATCCGTTTCCGCCACGTCGATACCGTGAATTGTACCGTAAAGAGGGGAAAGAACAGGCGGAAATCTCGGGTTACTCGATCAGCGTCTCGGCCGATTCAGTAAGCGGTTCTAACAATTGGCATGTCACGTCTGTGCAAGAAGGCGTTGAAGTTCAGACCGAATTTGAGGTCCTGCCCTGGTCGGATATCGTCCAACGCAGCATGTCAGGGTC
Source organism: Ruegeria sp. YKSD179 (assembly GCF_059612885.1). Lineage (NCBI taxonomy): Bacteria > Pseudomonadati > Pseudomonadota > Alphaproteobacteria > Rhodobacterales > Roseobacteraceae > Ruegeria > Ruegeria sp. YKSD179. The sequence goes on from NZ_JBXWRL010000004.1 coordinate 158,385, forward strand.
GATCCTGGTAACATATATCCAAATGGCCAGAACCGTTTGGACATATGTGTCGACAGGCGTTTTTTGGCGCTTGATGCGGCTTCGTAAAGGACCAGTTCTGGCGGCGCTTTACCCAGTTGTAATGTTAATTTTGCAATTGTTGATAGCCATTTTGATTGCGTTGTCGATCTACGCATTGATTGATACGTACATGGGCGAACTGGCAATTCTGCCCGCTGCTTTAGGGGCCTATTGTTCCTTATTTTGGTTCCGGCGCATCGATAATCGTTTGTTCGCCTATTACTTGTTGCATGATTACGCATATTCTTCTCGCTTGCGCGGTGTGGTTTCACCGGAGTTGAACGACCGGCTACAACTTTTTAGCAAACGAATAAATGAGGCCCTCAGTACCGAACTGAATGAGGTTTTGATCGTTGGCCACAGCTCAGGGGCACATTTGGGTGTAATGGCGTTAGCTGACGTCCTGCGAAAGCACGATGGTTTCCGGAACAGCCCGTCCTTATCACTTTTAACTTTGGGGCAGGTTATTCCGATGCTAGCTTTTTTGCCCAAAGCGCATCGGTTACGAAAGGACCTTCGCGATCTTTCCATCGGTTCAAATTTGACTTGGGTGGATGTGTCCGCGCCTGGTGATGGTTGTACCTTTGCCTTATGTGACCCTGTGGCAGTCAGTGGAGTCGCGAGGCAAGAGCAAAAGTGGCCGCTTGTCCTTTCTGCAGCATTTACGCAAACACTTTCTGCTGAGAGGTTGAAAACACTGCGCTGGCGGTTTTTTCGATTACACTTTCAGTATTTGTGTGCCTTCGATCGACCCGGCGATTACGACTATTTCAGAATAACGGCAGGGCCACTAACACTCAGAAAACGGTTCGAGGGACGCGCTCCGTCACAGTCTCGTATCACACGAACTGCTTCAAAATATACTTCGGTAAGAGCATGAAGCCGCCGAAACCAAAATCCCGAGAGGGAAGGGTCACGCTGTGGCGGTACGCAAAACTTTTCAAACAAGATCTATTGTCCGCTCAGCCAGAGCGGCTTTATCGGGCTTGGATGGCAGAGTTTCGCACACCTTTTTTTCGATCTTTTTTGATCAATCAACCAGAACTGATTGACTTAGTCTTGAAAGAACGCCCTGAGGATTTTCCCAAGTCCAAACGTGTCGGTGAAGGCTTGCGTCCACTTTTGGGTAACTCTGTTTTCCTGACCAATGGAGAAACCTGGAAACGGCAACGTCGCGTGATCGATCCTGCTTTCGAGGGTGGCCGCCTCAAAGACACTTTTCCAGCTATGTTGGCTGCGGCCCAAGCCTGCGTCGATAGACTTCAAACGCATATAAATTCAGACCTCGAATTTGAGGAGTTCACGAGTCACGTTGCGGCCGATGTCATATTCCGAACATTGTTTTCTGTGCCCATCGATAACAAAGTTGCGGCGCAAGTTTTTAAGAAATTCAAGGCATACCAACGAGAACAACCATTGATGAACCTGGCCGCTTTCTTTCCTTTGCCGCATTGGATTCCTAGGTTTTTTTCCCGGGAAACGCGCAAAACAGCGCGCGACATCAGGGAACTGATTCGAAGGATGACCGAGGAGCGGGCCAAGTTGATCATTGCAGGTAACGCACCCGACGATCTTGCAACAAAGATAATGACGACGCCCGACCCTGAAACAGGGCTTTGCTTGGAAGAAGATGAAATGGTCGATCAGGTGGCGATCTTTTTTCTCGCTGGCCACGAAACCAGCGCTTCAGCACTCGCGTGGACATTATATTTGGTGGCGCTCAATCCAGAATGGCAAGATCGCCTTGCAGAGGAGGCGCAACATCTGGACGCACCAGACTTCGCCTCGGTTTCCCGCCTACAAATCTGTCGTGATGTTTTTCGTGAGGCATTACGGCTCTATCCGCCTGTTCCAATGATGGTCCGGGAAACAAGCTGCCCTGAGCAATTTCGCGGACGGAACATAGCTCGAGGGTCTCAGATCATACTCAGCCCTTGGCACCTGCACCGGCACGAACGCTTATGGGAACGCCCTGATGAGTTTGATCCCTCAAGATGGCAAACGGAAAACGGCAGATCCTGTCAGAGGGATGCTTATATCCCTTTTTCCACCGGACCCCGTGTTTGTATCGGTTCTGGCTTTGCTATGATCGAAGGCCCACTGATTCTATCGATGCTGCTGCGGCAGTTCCGTTTCGAAACAATCCCTGTAAAAACCCCTGTACCGGTCGCACATCTTACCGTTCGCTCTAAGGATGGAATTTGGTTAAGGGTACGTGGGCGCTAACAATCTACCATCGGTTTGCAGGTTGCTGTATGCGAAAGGTGAATTCGGAATCATTTTGAACGGGAAAGAGTTATGTCCAAGGCAGAACAACGCGCGCAAATGACCAACGGTGCGGGATTTATCGCCGCATTGGACCAAAGTGGTGGCTCGACCCCAAAGGCGCTGGCACTGTATGGAGTGCCTGAAACTGATTACAGCTCGGACGAAGAAATGTTCGGCGAAATTCAAGAAATGCGCGCCCGGATCATTCTTGCAGACGATTTCACCAAGGACAAAGTGATCGGCGCCATTCTATTCGAGCGCACGCTAGGTGAAGAAATCGACGGCCACAAAGTAGCTGACTATCTCTGGTCTGTAAAAGGCATCGTTCCTTTCTTGAAAATAGACAAGGGCTTGGAAGAAACAGCAAACGGCGTTCAACTGATGAAGCCAATCCCTGGGCTGGCGGATACTTTGTCCAAAGCACAAGGTGTATTCGGTACCAAAGAGCGATCAGTCATACACGAAGCAAACGCAGATGGCATAGCGGCGATTGTCGCCCAGCAATTCGACGTAGCCCGAGAGGTCACAGACGCGGGCATGGTTCCAATAGTCGAGCCAGAGGTTAACATCCATTCTGAAACCAAGGCCGAAGCCGAGAATATTCTTAAGGAAGAAATTCTTAAGAATTTGGATCAACTGACCGAAGGGCAGGAGATCATGCTGAAACTGACGCTTCCCAACCAAGCGAATCTTTATGACGAAGTAGCAGATCACCCTCGGGTATTACGTGTAGTGGCATTGTCCGGTGGATATTCGACCGAGCAAGCCTGTGACCTGCTAAACCAAAATAACAAGATGATTGCGTCGTTCTCTCGCGCCCTTACGGAAGGGCTGGCAAAGCAGCAATCGGATGCTGAATTTAACGCTGCTCTGGGCAGCAACGTAAACAAAATCCATCAAGCTTCTGTTTAGAAGAATTATTCCGGCTTTATTAGCGAGCGGCGCAACAGCGTCGCTTTTTCCCGCATGATGCAGCCTTCGACGTGATCGTTGACAAGACCCATTGCCTGCATAAACGCATAAACGGTTGTGGGTCCGACGAACTTCCAACCTCGCTTCTTTAGCTCTTTCGATAGAGCAACCGACTCGGGTGAGGTCGATGCCAGGCGGGGCGTCCTTTGGACCTCGGTTTCATAGCGCCAAACAAAGCCAGCCAACGATCCCTCTGCCGCCACCAACTCTTGCATTCGTTGGGCATTGTTAATTACGGCCTCAATCTTGCCACGATGACGAATAATGTTGGCATCTTGAAGCAATCGGGCGACATCGACTTCGTCAAACAAAGCGATCTTGTTAAAGTCAAATCCGCAAAAGGCACGGCGGAAATTCTCACGTTTATTCAGGATCGTGCGCCAACTCAGGCCTGATTGAAAACTCTCCAGGCAAAGCTTTTCAAATAAACGCCTGTCGTCAATGACAGGGTAACCCCATTCAGAGTCGTGGTACTCGAAGAATTCAGGCGCTGCCTGACACCAAGCACAGCGCATCCGCCCATCCGGTCCAGAAACTGTATCAGACATAAAAAAATACCCTTTTTACTTCACAGGGCTTCAGTGGCCCTTTACTTCAAAAGACAAGGATTCAATTTTTTGACCAATACCAGTTTAAAACGAATACCCGAATAGCCGATGCCAAACCGGTCTCAGGATTCCGGGCAGCATCAATTTCTGAAGCTAGGACGTTGATAGGAATTGATTTTGATTGTGCGATCTCGCGAAATGCATTCCAAAACTCATCCTCCAGCGACACCGAGGTTCGATGACCCTGCAGCGTAAGCGATCGTTTGATCGGAGGCCCACTCATTTATCCAACTCGTGATTGTCCAATTCTTTCTTGGACTTGGAACGCTCAAGATCAGTTGCTTCCTTCTCGGCTTTGCTACGACCATAACAGAAGGAATTCCGATCCGCGCGGGCCTTTTTCTCGGCCCGCGACTTTGCTTTTCTATACCGGTTCAGGTTGACCGGCTTGCCCATCAGTTCTTCGGACCGATCATATGTTCAGGCCGCACAACGGCATCAAAGGTCTCTTCATCCACGAAACCCAGCGCGATTGCTTCTTCTTTCAGGGTCGTCCCGTTCTTATGAGCGGTTTTTGCAACCTTTGTAGCATTGTCGTAACCGATTGTTGGGGCCAGTGCAGTGACCAGCATAAGCGATTCTTTCATCAGTTTGTCGATACGTGGTTCGTTGGCCTGTATCCCAAGCAACATACGTTCAGTGAAACTGTCGGTGGCATCTCCCAATAACTGAATTGATTGCAGTAGGTTATACGACATCATTGGGTTATATACATTCAGCTGGAAATGGCCCTGCGAACCGGCAAATTTCATAGCTGCATCGTTCCCCATGACATGTGCTGCAACCTGAGTCAGAGCTTCGGCTTGCGTTGGGTTAACCTTGCCCGGCATGATGGAAGAACCCGGTTCATTCTCGGGAAGGATAAGTTCGCCCAAACCAGACCGCGGTCCCGAGCCCAGGAAACGGATATCATTGGCGATTTTATAGCAAGAACCTGCAACCGTTGCCAAAGCCCCTGACAGAAAAACCATCGCGTCATGAGCCGCCAGAGCCTCAAACTTGTTAGGTGCGGTGACAAATGGCAGCCCGGTGATTTCTGCCATGTTACTGGCTACCGCCTCATCCCAACCGCTATGAGTGTTCAAGCCAGTACCAACGGCGGTCCCACCTTGCGCCAATTCGTAAATGGCAGGCACTGCTGAATGAACCCGCGCAATGCCTTGGCGAATCTGATGAGCGTATCCCCCGAATTCCTGCTCGAGCGTAAGTGGCGTGGCATCTTGTGTGTGTGTGCGCCCAATCTTGATGATGCCGGCAAATTCCTTTGCCTTTTGCTCTAACCCACTTGCCAGTTTTTCAAGCCCCGGCAGCAGAACATCACGAACGCTCATAGCGGCGGCAATATGCATCGCAGTGGGGAAAGTGTCATTGGAAGACTGCCCCATATTGCAATGGTCATTTGGGTGAACGGGATCTTTCGAACCAATCACGCCACCCAGTATTTCGATGGCGCGGTTGGCGATCACTTCGTTCGAGTTCATGTTTGATTGTGTTCCCGAACCGGTCTGCCACACGACTAAGGGAAAGTTATCATCGAACTTACCATCAATAACCTCGTCCGCAGCCTGAATCACCGCATCGGCAATCTTGGCATCCAACTTACCTGTAGCTTTGTTTTCCATTGCGCACGCTTTTTTTATGACGCCCAATGCACGAACAATGGCTACTGGCTGTTTTTCCCAACCGATCGGAAAATTCATGATAGACCGCTGGGTCTGCGCGCCCCAGTATTTGTCCGCTGGTACTTCGAGAGGGCCAAAACTGTCGGTTTCGGTGCGGGTCTGAGACATTTGTCACTCCGTTTGGCATGCAATCGTATGCCGTGTAACCTCAGCATCAGCGCAAGGCAATCGGCCAGTTACGCGCACCTTAATCTTTGGCCTAACAAAGGTATAGATACGGCGCGGTTCCATTATTTGTCCGTTAGCGAAAACAGTGCCATTGTGCCCAAGCGAGCTAAAGTTACAATATAAGCGCAACCGCCACGGAGTTTCTTATGCGTGCAGCACACATTGTCCGACCTGTGTATATGTTTATGACCGTGTTTTCCGTGTCGCTATTGCTTTTGGCCGGCACAAATTCCACTTTCGCCGCAGAAATTGAACCATTTGTGGGGGATTATGTTGGGTCCGCTAATGTCGTAGACTCTGACGGCACAGAGACCCCAAGGGATATGAGCGTATCGATTAGCGAGTTAAAAGACGGATTCAACGTAAGTTGGACCACAACCACTTACAAAGGTGACGGTCGCATCAAAGAAGAAGAATATTCGGTCGACTTTAAGACGACTGAGCGCCCTGATGTGTTTTCGGCGGCTATGAAACGAAATGTGTTCGGTCACGAAGTCCCGTTAGACCCGATGAAAGGCGAACCGTTTGTTTGGGGACGGATCGAAGGGGCGACACTGACAGTCTTTTCGTTATTTATTGGTCCAAACGGTGGATACGAATTGCAGCAATTCGACCGAACTCTTGCCGATGGCGGGCTAGACCTTTCTTTCTCGCGATTCCGCAATGGTGAAAAATCGAGGTCGGTAGAGACATTTTTGGAGAAAAAATGAACCCGGCTGGTTAGGGGTTAGTTTGGGCAGTTACTTGCGGAAATTGTCCAACGAAACAACATCCGCATCGTGATGATGCTTCTCTTCTTCAGAATCGATTTCGATCGTTTCTTCTTCTGAAAACTCTGCCTCATCCTCATCTTCTGCGCTCTCAAATCGCAATCCGAATTCAACAGATGGATCGACGAAAGTTTTGATAGCCATATACGGGATGTACAACGGCTCCGGCGCGTCGCCGAAGTTCAGTGTGATTGAGAAACCATCGTCACCGACCTCTAGATTCTCGAACCAATGCTGCATGACGATTGTCATTTCATCAGGGTAACGTTCTCGCAACCAGTCGGCCAATTCGACACCCTCTTGTTGCGTGTCGAATGTGATGAAGAAGTGGTGTGCACCCGGTAAACCGTTATTTGACACGTCAGTAAGAACAGTCTTGATAAGACCGCGCATTGCCGTGTGCATAAGGTTCCCATAATCTATGTCTTGCGACATTTTCGATCCTCGAGCGTGTTTGATGTCAGCATAAGGGATTTGAGCGGAAACGAAAGACTGGGTTGCACAAGTTCAGCTACAAAACCTCAATCGCAATTCCCGCTAGGCTCATCGCTATCAGCGTTACCGTCAAACCTGATTTCATGCGGAATATCAAGATACTCGCTATCAAGATCAAGATCAAAGCTGCGAGGTCCAGCGTGGACGGGACGGGCAGGGGCATTTCGAATGGCCCCCACGATACTCCATCCACCGATCGGAACAGAACATTCATACCGAACCACACCAAGAGGTTTAGAATCACTCCGACAACCGCGGCGGTTACAGCCTTCATCGAAGCTGCCAATCGCGGGCGGGTCGCGATTTTGTCTAAGTACGGGCCGGTCAAAAAAATCCAAAGAAAACAAGGTACAAATGTTGACCATAGGGCAACAATACCAGCGGCAATGGCAAGGGACGTACCGCCTGCCATCTGTCCGGTCAGCATAGCAACGAACTGTGTGACAAGAATCAAAGGCCCAGGCGTTGTTTCAGCGAGTCCCAAGGCATCTATCATTTGGTCCGTGCTGATCCAGTTATAGGTTTCGACGACCGTTTGCGTCATATACGCTAGTACGGCGTACGCGCCCCCAAACGTCACAACTGCCAATCGGGCAAAGAACCAACCCAGTTCAGCCAGTAGAGTTTGCCCCGCCCAGCTAAGTAAAATCAGCGGGATCAGCCACAAAGCGAGCCAGACGAAAGCTGTTCGGATGGGACGTGTAAGTATTGGAGAGGGGTCAACGGGCGGTAAAGTTATGTTTTGCGCCGTGCAATACCCCCAAATCGCCGCCGTGAGGATGATCAATGGAAAAGGCAGATTGAACACAAAAATCGCCAAAAAACCCAAACCCGCAATCAGTCGATATCTGCTGTCTGTTAAGGCTTTGCCGGACAAGTTTCGAACTGCTTGAATTACGATGACAATAACTGTCGCCTTGATCCCTAAAAAGCCGGCCTGAACCAAAGGCAGGTCTCCGTAAGCCGCGTACAAAAAGACAAGCAACGTTATCACGATGGCACCGGGCAATACGAAAAGACTGCCGGCAATCAAACCCCCGACGACCCCTTTGAGGCGCCATCCAGCATATGTGGCTAATTGCATGGCTTCAGGCCCCGGCAGCAGCATGCACAACGATAAAGCACGCAGATAGGTCTGTTCATCCAGCCAAGACCTACGCTCCACTAATTCCTGGTGCATCAACGATATCTGAGCAGCCGGACCGCCAAATGAAAACAGCCCTATGCGCCCAAACACAAGACAAAGCTCGTTTATGCTCGGTGTCATGAGGTGTGACCGTTCGGCCAATCATGAACTTCATTGAAACCGTCACGAGCCCATCGGTATAGAGCATCGTAAATGTGCATACCGGCTTCAAGCTGTTGATGGTCGTCTTTGTATTGGCGCGATAGACCGACCGAAATTGCTAACAATCCAGCAGCTTCCGGGGCCACCTTATGTTTGTTTGTGTCTGCTGCACGAATAACATCGGCCATGCGATCAAGGGGGGCGGAGTGGATATCGAACTCGTCAAGCATCGTATCGAAAGTACAGTTTTCACCCCGGTGGCTCCAGAATTCACCGTCTTCGTCGAACGCAGTCGCACCAAACTTTGCTACCACACCTTTAACCTCAGACGGCGCTACAAAAAGGAACCGAGCGTTGGGATCCACAAATCGACGAATAAGCCACGGGCATGCAATCCGATCGATTTTAGGTCGATGACGTGTAACCCAAAGTGTTCCTGACCCGACTTCTTCCGGCAAAGCCGAAACTGAAACCAGTTGGCTATCTGGCATGTCCCGCCAAGCAAAGTGACCGCCTTCAAGATACTCGGCCGCGTGCCCATCGCTGCGCAGCCACGAAACCACCCCTTGGCTCAGTTTTTTTCCTTTTTGACAAATAATAACGCAGGGTCGGTTACCGATAAGTGCCCGCAACTCGACAATTTGGTTATGCGGATGTCGTACTGATCCAGGTATGAGCCTGGGATCATCGGCGAAGTCAAAATCTGTGCGTATATCCACTATAATAGGCGCAGATGGCGTCCCGACAATCCGGGCAAGTTGTTTTGGGGTAATAGCGTTTGGGGCAGCCACAGCATGTCTCCTTCTAAATCTCGGATACATGCGAAACTTGGGCTGCCGCCTCACGGGGCGTTCGCAAGCTAACCCCTTAAGGATTTGCTAGCGTGTAAGTAACGTGTTGGTCAAGCGTACTGGACTGTATTTTAGGCCCAATCCAACCGCTGACCAGTCATACAGACTGGCAAAGTGTCTTGCGGGAACTGGCCTAGCTGCTCAAACAGAGAAATAAAATCGAACTGGTTGTAGGCCTCAACAATTTTGCCGTCTTTGAACCGCGCCATAACTTGTCCAGTCACTTCCAACGGAGCACCATTGTCAGCTCGAAAAGTTCGTACATGTAAAATCGCAGAAACCCAGTCTTCGTGCTCTACGACTTTGGGCAGATAAAACTTTATGTCGCCAAGCACGTAGCGAAATGCGGTTACAAGGTCACGAAAATCGTCAGCTCCAACTTGCATTTCTGGGATCAAACCTTCGGCCATTACATCCGGAGCAAAGAATTTATTTATTGCGTCCGTATTCCCATTTTCCCAAACCTCGGAGTACCACCTGCGAAGTATTTCTGAATTCGTCATAACGACTCTCCTGTCCTGTTCCGGCAGGATGTGAAACAGAAATAAACAAACTCTGAACCGTTTCGGAATTTGTGGGGCAAACAACACACATAAAGCGGTAAATGCAGGTTTCTGTTGCCAGGTACCTGCGAACCCCGCCTTACGCGGCTAGGCGCAAGGACTTAGATTTCGGTCTTGTTACTGCTTACGCAGCAACTGCAACCGGAGCACGATTGTCGTTTGCAATTGTACTATTTTCGCCGATAACGGTGGCAGACAGCCGAGACAAAGCTAACCCCTTTAGACGTTCGTCGATCCTATTTCGGCCCCATGATCCCCAAACGAAGGATTTTGGTGGAGCCGCCGGGTACCGCCCCCGGGTCCGATCCGTTTATTACGAGCGCGTTTATGTCCATAGTCCCGAAGGACACATATTATATAGGTGAGGTTTGGCTCGGATGCAAATCGGGAATGATGGGTTCAAGCGCTTTTTATTCCAATGCCTTACATGGACCTGTTCATGTTTGCAGCGATTAGCCAAATTGCCAGGACCAATTCGATTCCTCCGAAAGTCATAGCTTTGGCCAGTGGCGGATTATCAAGAAGGACTGACACGAAACGCCCCAAAGCTGCGCCAGCATAAACAATGCCGAGCATCGCATAGGCCGAGGGTGTATTTAACCAAATCACCGCAACTCCAGTCACAACGAATAATCCGCCAACAGATGCCCGCATTTCGCTTAACCCCATGTTGCTGTCTGTAGGCGCGAGATCCAGCGAAGCCGCAGTCCACGCTGGGGCAAGAAACCCGAACAGACCAAACCCAATCGTCAAAAGCGCGGCTAAAACATTGAATGCTGCTGTCATGATGTCCTCGTCGGGGTCAAAAAAGCGATTTGATAGAACCTAATTCGACCAGCTGGAATGAAAAGCAATTAAAGCGCGGACCACAATCCCAAAAAACCAACTAAGATCAGGCTCAAGGCCCAGATCAGTTCTAGGTTAAACCAACTGCGGGACAGAAACTGAAGACCAAGCCAGCGATAAACGGCAAAGGCCACAATACCCCCGCCCAAAACCATGGCGGCCGTATGTATGACGGCCACGGCCAAGACGAGCATCCCGTTGGTAGTCATGATCTCGGAAATTGCGCGGTGGCCGGCATCCAGTTCATCAAGACCACATAGTCCAAGATAGATCGGGACCAACATCAATGCAGCACCATGTGCGAGCGCCACAAGAAACGACCAGAGGGCTAACTTGCTGGGTGGTATGCGAGAAAGAACTCGGGGGTGCCGTCGCGTTATCGCGATGTAAAGACCCATGGTGATGACTATAAGAGCAGCACCAACGCGAATTTCCCGCTGATATTCGACAAGTAGCGTCATTAATGCGAAGGGAAGCAAAACTCCCAACATTGCCACGAAATGCCCACCAGCCAAAGCAGCGAGTGCGCCCCAAAGCGCAGATTGCCGTTGCTCCATCAGGGCCGACGAAACCGCCAGCGGCCATCCCATCCCTGGATTTAATCCGTGGTAGGCTCCGCTTAGAACGACGGCCAGCCAAAGGCCAGCCGTCGATGTCATCAGAAACTCCAATTCAGACGGACGGGTAGCAGAAACTGTCAGTTGAACAGTCGCCACCCTCAAGACGGATTTGGTGGCTCCGGTAGCCTTTCGGGAAATCCACCCAGAATTTGGGATCAAGCGTCAAGCCACCGTTTTCACCGACATCAGCCTTGACCATAGCGGCTCCACGATCACCGGGGTAGAACTGATCATCCCATGTCGAATACAGCGAATTCGTCCAATAAACGCGTTTGCCGTCCCGGCTGATTTCAACCATTTGCGGCCCATAGCCAAATTCCTGACCGTTCGGATGCTTCGTCTTTTTGACGATGCCGCCAATTTCAACCACGCCGGCCAACTTTGGGTTCATTGGGTCTGACACATCGTATTGATGCATTTCGCCTGTTCCCCAGCAGGAGACGTAGAGATAGTTATCATCAAGGCTCAGATCGATGTCCGTGACTAATGGAGGAACCGCCGAGAAACCTTTCAGCAGGTCAGGCAAATCGTCAGGGTCAGCCGGTTGTGGATCAATAGTGATCGTCTTTTTCGCCTCAAAGGTTCCGTCGTCGTTGCGCCACCACGTAAAGATCGCACCCTGCAGGTTAGTGGTATCGACTACGACACCGCAAAATCCATATTGCTTTACGGGATCATGAGCGGGGCGAATCTCCAAAGCCATTTGGTGGTTCTCACCTAAATCAATGGTCTGAATATTGGTGCGATCACGAAGGTTCCAAAAGTGAATCCGATGCCCATACTTGTTTGAAAGAAGATCCTCGGCCACGATCCCGTTTTCGAATTGCGGTGGTAATCCCCATTCAGAGCTTACCATGTAATCGCGAGGCAGGTTCCACCAGAAATCATAATGCTTGTCTTGAACTCCGCGCTCGATCTCGTATCTACCAATTATATCAAAGGTTTCGCAGTCCATGATAAAAATACCCGGAGGACCATCTGTACCTTCCTTTCCACCACCGCCAAGTGTGCTGACATAGATGCCTTCCGGTCCGCAATGGATCGTGTGTGGGCGGGAATACCCAGTTTTAGCAAAGACTTCTTCGGGTTCGATAATCTTGTGAATTTTGGCTTCCAGCGGATTTTTAACATCAATAATGTAGATTCGGCTTGATCGAATGCCGGGAATTATCAGGTAACGGCGTTCAAGGAATGCATGTCCGCTAAGTGGCGACAGAGAAGACGAGCACGCATTCCAACCAAAATGGTGAAATTCATCCCCTTTTTCGGGCATAATCACCTGATGAACGATTTTTCCGTAATCTCCCGATGTTGGGTCGACGTTCACAACAGCCAAGCCATCTGGCTGCGAAAAATCTGGACTAAGCATAAGCGTGAAAGCCAGTGTTTCCGTCGGTCCTTCCATAGCCAGCTTTGCAGATGGATAAAAGGTTGGGTCCGGTCTTTGGTTCATAACGTCCTCCCGTAAGAAATTGATATTCAACATTTTTGAGAGTTCCGGTCTTGATGCCGGGTGACTGGCTGCCTGCTCGTGTTTCAGTGTCTTCCTTCTGCTGCTCCAATTCCGTTTAAATTCTGCTTCAGGCCGGCTTGCGGCGCTGTTCTGCAACGTCTTGTGCCAGTTGGCGCGTATAAGTTTCCAAATCCGCCAGCGCCGCGTCGACAACATCGGCGTCGCGTGCTTCTAACGCATCTGCGATTTTGCTGTGCATAGCAATTATCGCCTCTCGCGACCTCGCTGTGAAGGTGATCATATTCATCAACGGCTGCATAGCTTCAACGGCACCAGCTAATTGATAGGACAAAACCGGATTTCCCGCACCATCCACCAATGCTCGGTGAAAAGCTACATCCGACGTACAAAACGCTTCGTCCGTAAGTCCTGGCTGTGACTGCCTGAAAATTTCCGTTCTCATAGTAGCCAAATGGTCAGGCGTACGCCGGTCGGCTGACAAAGCGGCGCATGCTCTTTCCAGAGCGTAACGTGCCTCGCACGCCGTATCGAAACTTACAGCATTCATGGATAGTAACAGCGTCGATGTCGTGATCTGCTGGGAATAGGCGTCTTCAAAATTAAGCCGATTTACAAATGCTCCACCAGCGGCACCGCGTTGTGTACGGATCAGGGACTGGGCCGCCAACCTCTTTAACGCCTCGCGGACTGTTGGACGCGAAACTCTGAACTGATCGGAAAGCTCGGTCTCCGAGGGAAGCCGCTCATCAACAATTAACGCCCCCGATACTATCGCGTCCCGGATGGCCTGCGCGATCTGTGCGGAAAGGTCGGCAGGGTTTTGTGGGTCTATTTTCATGTCCAAAGGCCAGCATGTCAGATTTTATTTGTCTGACATTTAAAAGTCTGACATTTGAAAAAGCAAGAACTGAGTCGGGAGGAGAAAATGAGTCGCGCAATGCTACGCAGCGGATTGTGGCTTGGCTTTTACGCCGCCATCCTTTGGGCGTGGTGGACTATGTTCTCGATGAACCGCGATATGGATCTGGATTGGATCGGCCGTCCGGGTCCGATGGGCGAAGCCATGCGTGTAATGGACCCGCGGATGGACATGTACATGCCCATGGCCGAATTCGGGCCTTTGTTCTGGATGTGGGCGATTATGATGGCTGCGATGATGTTGCCAACGCTTGTTCCGACTTTGCGCAGCTATGAAGACCTGATCCGCAGCGCTAACGGAAGCCGCGCTGGATGGATTGGCGTTCTGAGTGGATACTTCCTTGTCTGGGCGGGCTTTGCGGCACTTATCACTGCACTTCAATTGGCTCTACTTTTTGGTGGTGCAATAGATATGCTGGGGATTGCAAAATCACCTTATCTAGCAGGCGGCTTGTTGGTTTTGGTGGGCGGATTCCAGTTCACTCGCCTCAAAGAAACTTGCCACGGCATCTGCCACGCTCCCATGACCTACTTTTTGGGGCACTGGAAAACTGGTTATATCGGCGGTGTTCGAATGGGGCTTGGCCTCGGTGTTTTCTGCGTAGGTTGCTGTTGGGGCTTCATGGCCCTGGGTTTTGTTGGCGGCGTCATGAGCCTGCTATGGATGGGTTTGGCGACCCTGTTTATGGTTTTGGAAAAACTTCCCCAAATAGGTCACGCCGTGACCCGACCCATGGGGTTTGCTTTGATCGCGAGCGGAGTAATCCTGCTCGGGCATCACATCGTTTACGGAGGATAACGTGATGGCAAAGAACAGAAAACCAGAGGCGGACAGACTTCCCATAAGCCAGCGGATCGACAGTCGTATGCCCAACCCAAAGCGGCGTGAAATGAGCCCAACAGACTGGGCAATCAAGGGCGAACTGATCTTAAATTGTTCCTGTGATGTATTTTGTCCCTGCGTTGTCTCGCTTGGCGCACATCCTCCAACCGAAGGTCATTGCCATGCATGGATGGGCGTGATTATCGACGAGGGAAATTTTGAAGGCGAGGACTTATCGGGGCTAAACGTGGGACTGCTGGTCGATATTCCGGGCCGCATGGGCGAAGGTCAATGGAAAGTGGCGGCCTATGTGGACGAACGCGCCAGTGGGAAGGCTTACAACGGCCTGTTACAAATTTTCAGCGGTCAGGCTGGGGGAACGACTGGTTTGTTCACAATGCTTGTCAGCGAGATCATAGGGGCAGAGCGGGCGCCCGTTCAGATAGAGCGCGACGGAAACAAACGCCGGATCGTTATTGGACGCAAGATTCAAGGCGAGATTGAGATGTTGGCCGGCAAGGACGCCGATCATCCAGTGATGGTTTCGAATTCAAAGTACTGGATGGGACCAGATATCATTGTTGCCCGCGGAACAAAATCAAAGGTTCGAGACTATGGTCGCGTTTGGGACTTTGGTGGAAAATCCGCTGAGATTTGCCCGATCGACTGGCATGGGCCAAAGTGACGTTCGACCCTGAACCATCTATAATTATGTAGTTTTTCTGCCTGAAGGATCGGAAAATGGCAGTCATCACTCCTAACCGACGCGTACGTAAAACGCCATTTACACCCGGTGTCGAAGCTGCTGGGGTTGGCGGATACACAGTGTACAACCACACGCTTCTACCCACGTTTTTCGAGAGTGTCGAAGCTGATGCAGCACATCTGAAGCAACACGTTCAGGTCTGGGATGTTTCGTGCGAAAGGCAAGTTCAGGTCAAGGGACCGGATGCTTTGCGCCTTATGAAAATGTTAAGCCCACGTGACATGGACCGTATGCAGGCGGATCAATGTTACTATGTACCGATTGTGGATCACAATGGCGGTATGCTGAATGATCCTGTGGCGATAAAGCTGGCCGACGATCAATACTGGTTGTCTGTGGCTGATGGTGACCTGTGGCAGTTTGCTTTGGGTCTTGCAATCGCATTGGGTCTGGATGTCGAGATCACCGAGCCCGATGTTTCGCCGCTTGCGGTTCAGGGTCCAAAGGCCGACGACCTTATGGAACGCGTTTTCGGCGATCAGGTAAGGGACATAAAATTCTTCCGTTACAAACGTTTGCGGTTCGAAGATCAAGAATTCATCGTTGCGCGCTCAGGATGGTCAAAACAGGGTGGTTTCGAAATCTACGTCGAGGGTTCCGAATATGGAATGCCCTTGTGGGATACGTTGTTCGCCAACGGACAGAATTTGAAGGTCAGAGCGGGGTGTCCCAATAACATTGAACGGGTTGAAAGCGGGCTGCTTAGCTTTGGCTCTGATATGCGGCGCGAAAATACTCCCTATGAATGTGGATTGGCTAGGTTTTGCAACTCGCCGCTCGACTATATCGGCAAATCGGCTTTGGCTGGACAAGCCGAAAACGGTCCGCCACGGCAGATAAGACCTTTGGTGATTGAAGGCGAAATTGGACCGTGCACCCAATCTTGGCCCTTGCTTGCCAACAGCACTCAGGTGGGTCAGGTGGCTTCGGCTGTCTATTCGCCCGAGTTTGGAGTCAACGTGGCAATTGGGATGGTGGACCGAGCCTATTGGGAGCCGGGGACACGGATCGAGTTGATGACGGAACACGGAATGCGGTGGGCGGAGGTTCAGCAAAGTTTCTGGCGATGACCCACGACAAACAGCGGACGAAAATTGAGATCGGATTACGGAGATATAACGATGTTCAATGCATTAGTAGTTGAAAAAGATGAAGAAAGTGGCCTGGCCAGTCCTTCGGTCAAACAACTTTCTGACAGCGATCTCCCACATGGTGAAGTCACGGTGGCAGTTGAGTATTCGACGGTGAACTACAAGGATGGATTATGCATGTCGCCAAAAGGAGGAGGGTTAGTTCGAAACTATCCTCATGTGCCCGGTATCGATTATGCGGGTACAGTCGAATCCTCTTCCGACGATCGATATAAACCTGGCGACAAAGTTGTATTGACGGGCTGGCGCGTTGGCGAGGCTCATTGGGGCGGGTACTCGCAAAAGGCAAGCGCATTGGCTGATTGGCTTGTGCCGCTGCCGGACGGTTTAGACACGCGACAAGCTATGGCTGTCGGAACAGCAGGTTTCACGGCCATGTTGGCCGTTATGGCGTTAGAAGACCATGGTTTGAAACCGGGTCACGGTCCTGTTTTAGTTACAGGGGCCGCTGGTGGTGTAGGCTCTGTCGCGACAGCTATTCTGGCTCATCTGGGCTATGAGGTTGCCGCTGTCACCGGGCGCCCTGATACGGCTGACTACCTGAAATCTCTGGGTGCAACGAGTATCGTCCCAAGAGAAGAACTGAATGAAACAACCAAGCGCCCTTTGGAAAGCGAGACTTGGGCAGGTTGCGTGGACGCCGTCGGCGGCGCGATGTTGGCTCGGGTTCTTGGGCAGATGAAATACGGCGCGTCGGTTGCTGCGGTTGGTCTCGCCGGGGGTGCTGCTTTGCCCGCTACTGTAATTCCGTTTCTGCTTCGCGGAGTGAATCTGCTGGGGATAGACAGCGTAATGCAGCCCTACGAAAATCGCGTTCGTGCCTGGCAGCGCATTGCCGCAGACCTGCCGATGAACAAGCTTGAAGCGATGGTCCATCCTGCCACTTTGCAAGATCTGCCAAAACTTGGCGCCGACATACTGCAAGGGCAGGTTAAAGGGCGCGTAGTCGTAGATTTGAATTCCTGACTTGAAAAAATCAGCGGCCCACACGAATGGGTCGCTGAATTAATTGGTCAGAAACTTAAAAATGGCCGCTAGAGCTCTGGGAATTGCCACATTTGGCGGCCATGATTGCTATACAACCCTATTCCGATGGCTTATGACCCAAGGGAACAGCACTTGAAGACGGGGAGTGAGCAGTATGTCTGACGATTTCGAACTGGACACCGATGATCTGAAGCGCCGAATGGAAGGCGCCATGTCCAATCTCAGGACGGAATTTGCGTCGTTGCGGACAGGGCGGGCGTCTGCATCCATGCTGGAACCCGTTATGGTTGACGCTTATGGATCTATGACACCGATCAATCAAGTTGGAACAGTGAATGTGCCCGAGCCCCGTATGGTGACGGTCAACGTTTGGGATAAGTCGCTGGTCGGAAAGGTTGAAAAAGCAATCCGTGAAAGCGGGTTGGGAATTAATCCGCAACTGAACGGTACGATCATCATGTTGCCCATTCCCGAGCTGAACGAAGAACGTCGTCGGGAACTTGGCAAGGTTGCAGGCCAATATGCTGAAAGCGCGCGTGTTTCGATCCGCAATGTTCGCCGCGATGGCATGGACCAGATAAAGAAAGCCAAAGCTGACGGTATGTCCGAAGACGACCAAAAGTTCTGGGAAAACGAGGTTCAGGAACTGACTGACACAATGATCAAATCGGTTGACGAAGCGCTGGAAACTAAACAAGCAGAGATTATGCAGGTCTGAGAACGTCACATGCCCAAGGACCCTCATATGGAGCCTACGCACGGCCCAAAGCATGTTGCCATCATTATGGATGGCAATGGGCGGTGGGCTCAGGCACGAGGTAGACCCAGGCTTTATGGCCACCATGCTGGTGCGCGTCGTGTACGCGAGGTGGTCGAAGCCTGCCCAAGACTGGGGATTAAGTATCTAACAATTTTTGCGTTTTCGACAGAGAACTGGAAAAGGACCCAAGTCGAAGTCGCGGGATTGATGAGCCTTTTCAAGCGCTACATCATCAAAGAGACTCAGACCCTCAAGGAAAACGGTATACGGGTTCGGTTTATCGGTGACCGCGTAAGGCTCGACAGTAAGCTTATCGAATTGATGGATATGCTGGAACGAGAGACCCAGGACAACGACCTTGTTCATCTGACAGTCGCCCTCAACTATGGCGGCAGGGACGAAGTGGCTAGGGCAACAAAGCGCCTTGCGCGCGATGTAGCAGAAGGCAGGCTGAGGCCCGAAGATGTAGATGAAGAAACACTTCCTAAGTATTTAGATACGCGCGTTTTACCCGATCCTGATCTTGTGATCCGCACGAGCGGCGAAGCGCGTATCTCCAACTTTCTGCTGTGGCAGTCCGCTTATTCTGAATACGAATTCATAGACACGCTTTGGCCCGATTTCACCGCGGCCGAACTTGAACGGTTGTGTCACAACTTTGGAGCACGCGAGCGGCGGTTTGGAGCAGTTCCCGCATGAGCAATGACCGCTGGTCTGACCTGACAGCACGAGTTTTGTCAGCTGCGGGCCTGACGGCGTTGGGTGCGGTCGAAGTATGGCTGGGTGGATTGTGGTTCGAAGCCTTCATTGCCGCAGCATGCGGAGTTATGACTTGGGAACTGGTTCGGATGGTCGATCCGGGGCGGCAGAGCGTTGCGATACAAATTGCGCTTTTGACCGCATTTGCGGTTGTTGTAAGCTACCACCTGCCTCCTTTGTACAAATTACCGGTACTTTTGGCGCCTGCGCTGGTTGGGGCAGGGCAAATCAAACGCCACCGCGGCATGTTTGTCGGATTCTTAATTTGGATTGCAGCCTCGGGACTTGGTTTTATAACCATCCGCGAAAGTATGGGCTTTGGCTGGATGGTTTGGCTAATCTCAATTGTAGTGGCGACTGACATTGCTGGCTATTTTGTTGGAAAGTCACTGGGCGGCCCAAAGTTCTGGCCCAAAGTTAGTCCCAAGAAAACGTGGTCCGGAACAGCCGGAGGTTGGGCAGCAGCAGGCTTGGTCGGCGCTGTTTTTGCTTGGAATGCCGGGTTTGGATTTTTTTTCGTTCTGATTTCCATTCTAACGTCAATGGCCAGTCAGATAGGCGATATTGTGGAAAGCGCAGCAAAGCGCAAACTTGGTGTAAAAGACAGTTCGAACCTGATCCCGGGCCACGGCGGATTTCTAGACCGATTTGACGGCATGATGGGCGCAGCGTTGTTTGTTCTGATCGCGGGACTAATTTATAGGCCCGGAGGAATGTGATGCGAAAGGTGTCCATTTTTGGAGCGACCGGGTCGATCGGCCAAAACACCGTTGATCTGATTTCGCGCGCGCCAACGGAATACGATGTCGTAGCTTTGACTGGCGGCGCAAACATTTCGCAGTTGGCAGAAGACGCGCGAAATACGGGTGCCCAGATTGCGGTGACCGCCTATGAAAGCAGACTCCAAGATCTAAAGGATGCGTTGTCAGGAAGTGGAGTTGAAGCAGCCGCCGGGCAGGCGGCTCTTGTCGAAGCAGCCTCGCGTCCTGTGGACTGGGTCATGTCTGCAATCGTAGGTTCAGCTGGCTTGGCTCCTGGCATTGAAACACTGAAACAAGGCGCAACGCTGGCGCTGGCAAACAAAGAAACGCTGGTATGTGCGGGTCCCTTGGTTCTTGAAATGGCAAAGGCGCATAACGCGCAGATTTTACCAGTAGACAGCGAACATTCGGCTGTTTTTCAGGCTCTGGTCGGCGAGGATATCCGCTCCGTTGACAGGGTAGTAATCACAGCAAGCGGCGGCGCGTTTCGCGATTGGCCAATCGAGGACTTGCCGAGGGCTACTGTCGAACAGGCCTCCAAACATCCCAATTGGGACATGGGGCAACGAATTACGATCGATAGCGCCTCAATGTTTAATAAAGCTCTGGAGATAATAGAAACAAAAGAGTTTTTTGATGTTTCACCAAACCAAATCGAGGTGGTGATCCACCCGGAATCCATCGTTCACGCACTTGTGGGTTTCCAAGATGGCGCACTCATGGCGCATTTGGGCGTACCGGACATGCGTCATGCAATCGGATATGCGCTGAACTGGCCGAACAGGCGAGAATTACCGATCCAAAAGTTAGACTTAGCAGCACTTGGCCAACTGCGTTTCATTGCCCCGGACGAAGCCCGTTACCCCGCGTTGCGACTTGCACGGGAAGTAATGGAGAGTGGCGGTCTTTCGGGCGCAGTGTTCAATGCCGCAAAAGAGCGTGCCCTTGATCTGTTTATACAGCGCAGAATTGGTTTTTTGGAGATGACCGACGTCGTATCATCGGTTTTAGACCGGTTTGACGGTGCAAAAGGCCATATTGATGCCGCTTTGACACTTGATAACGTGCTGCAAACGGACCATTTGGCACGTCATTGGGTCGATGAAGCCGTACTAAAACGAGCAGGATAAGAATTTTGGACATATTATCTTTAATCCCACAATTCGGCGGGCTGATATACACTATCGCCGCATTCGTCGTGGCATTATCCGTAATTGTCGCCGTGCATGAATATGGCCATTACATAGTAGGTCGGTGGTCCGGAATCCAAGCAGAGGTGTTCTCTATAGGTTTTGGCCCAGTTCTGTGGAGCCGCATGGATAAACGCGGGACCAAATGGCAAATCGCATTGTTGCCATTTGGCGGTTACGTCAAATTCTTGGGCGATTCCAACGCTGCCTCGGGAAAAGACGAGGACGCTATGTCAGAAATCGCCGAGCAAAGCCCTGAAGAGCTGCGTCGGACCATGCATGGGGCTCCACTGTGGGCGCGTACGGCAACTGTTGCGGCTGGTCCTGTTTTCAACTTCGTAATGTCGATACTAGTCTTTGGCCTAATTTTCTGGTCACAAGGGGTTTCGCGTGAGCCTTTGACGGTCGAGGCGCTGAATCCACTGCCGGGGACCATACAAGGATTGCAGAACGGGGACGAAATTGTCGCTATTGCAGGTATTGCTACACCGGATTTTGACGATGCAAGCACCTGGTCGGAATTTACCGCGTCACTGCCTGTCGAACCGGTACTCGATTACACTGTTATTCGCGATGACCAGACAATAGATGTAGCCGGGCCATGGCTGTTCCCTCCATTAGTTCAGCAGGTCTCTCCGCGCAGCGCAGCTATGGACATTCAGCTGCAGGCAGGGGACGTGATAACCGCGGTCGACGGCGATCCTATCTTTGCTTTTGCACAGTTAAAAGAAAAGGTTGAGAGTTCAAACGGACGTCCGCTTTTATTGAATGTGTGGCGCGATGGTGCGGATCTTGAGTTCGCATTGGCGCCTCGCAGGACAGACGAGCCTCAACCAGACGGAGGATTTGTCACTCACTGGCGGATTGGAATCGTTGGCGGTATGATGCTCGAACCTGCGACGGTCCCAGCAAACGTTTGGGATTCCTTGTCTGGTGGCGTCAGCCAGACCGTGCGAATTGTCCAGGGTTCGCTTTCGGGCATGTGGCACATGATCACCGGGGCGATTAGTACTTGCAACATCTCCGGACCTATCGGCATCGCCGAAACTTCTGGGGCAATGGCCAGTCAAGGTGCAGAGAATTTCATTTTTTTTATTGCTGTATTGTCGACAGCCGTGGGTCTTTTGAACCTTTTTCCAATCCCCGCGTTGGATGGTGGGCATCTTGTTTTCTATGCATACGAAGCGGTGGCAGGGAAACCGCCTAGTGACAAAGCTTTGCGAGTACTTATGGCGATAGGCGTGACCCTCATTCTATCGCTGATGCTTTTTGCAATTACTAATGATCTATTCTGCTGAATAAGGCGTGCGCTGCACCTCGAGGACGTAAAATTGCCTCAATTCGGAGGTAATTTAACGTCGAACTTGGTAAGGGATACCGTTGCTATGAGTGACGCGCTTCGCAAATCCTACAGGAGCTTTAGCTACCTTTTCATGCTGAACTGGGACGTGTTGTTAAGTTTCGGCATAACCGCACTTGCGTTGGCTCTTGGCGCCTATTTTGTTGGCTTGTGATTCTCCCTAACATTTCTGAATGATTAAAGGGCGACCCAGTGGGTCGCTTTGCTGTTTTGCGCTTTTGACAAGACTCAACAATCCCGTTACTCAGCAGCTAGAGGCCAAAAATTCTGGGTAGCTAAAAAATGATTGATAGCAGGGGCACGGGCACATTCTGCGGCTCTTACAGGTCGCAAGGCAAGATTTTGTGGCAAACACTAACGTTCCTTTTTCTCTTTGCAGCAGCTAGTTTTGTAACCGTTCCTAAAGTCGCTCAGGCGCAGACCTACACGATCAATTCTTTTGAGGTCGAAGGAAACCGTCGGATTGAATCGTCGACGATTATCGCCCGAACAGGAATTCAACCGGGGCAAACGGTGACGGCCGGGCAATTGAACGACAGCTTTCAACGATTGCTTGACAGTGGCGTTTTTGAAACAGTCGAGCTGACACCCCGTGGAAGTACGTTGGTAATTTCTGTCGAGGAATACCCTACAATCAACCAAATCAGCATCGAAGGTAATCGCCGCGTCAAAGACGATCTTTTGCTAGATGCGATTTCGTCGCAGCCCAGAAGGGTATTTACCCCTCAGACGGCTGAGGCTGACGCCGACCGGATTGCCGAAATTTATTCTGCGCAAGGTCGAGTAGCCGCTACGGTTATCCCACGGATCATCCGCCGCAGCGACAACCGAGTTGACTTGGTATTTGAGGTTGCAGAGGGATCCGTCATAGAAATCGAACGGGTCAGTTTTGTCGGCAACCGCGCTTTTTCCGACCGGCGACTACGTCGCGTTCTTGAAACCAAACAAGCCAACGTATTGCGTACTTTCATTCGTGGCGACACGTTCATTGCAGATCGAATTGAATTCGATAAGCAAGTCATTCGAGATTTCTACCTTTCCCGCGGATATGTCGATTTTCGCGTTAACAGCGCCAACGTGGAATTCACTCGTGAAAGGGATGCGTTCTTTCTGGTGATGAATGTCACCGAAGGGCAGAAGTTTTCTTTTGGCCGAATAACTACTGTCAGCGAGATTCCTGGTGTAGATCCGGGGGCTTATCAGGCTGCACTAAAGATCAAACCCGGGGTAACTTACACCCCGACATTGGTCGAAAACTCAATTGCCCGGCTTGAGCGTCTGGGGTTGAAACAGGGCGTTGATTTCTTACGAGTGGAGCCGCGTGTTACGCGCAATGACCGGGATCTAACGCTGGATGTGCAGTTCGTTCTAACACGTGGTCCGCGGATATTTGTGGAACGCATTGATATCGAGGGAAATACAACCACTCTGGACCGGGTAATCCGCCGCCAATTCGACACTGTCGAAGGCGACCCATTCAATCCACGTGAAATTCGGCAGAGTGCAGAACGTATCCGAGCCCTTGGGTTCTTTGCGGTCGCAGATGTTGAACCGCGCGAGGGATCCTCACCCAGTCAGGTGATTGTCGACGTGGACGTCGAGGAACAACCCACGGGTTCGCTTAGCCTAGGCGGTAGTTACTCTGTCTCGGATGGTTTTGGTATCGCGATCGGATTGAACGAAAGTAACTTTCTGGGTCGAGGTCAAAACTTGGGTCTCTCACTTTCAACCGCACAGGACGCGGAACGTTACACCATCGACTTCACCGAACCATATCTGTTGGGCCGGAGGTTGCGGTTTGATGTAGGATTGGGTCTGGCCACTACAAACTCCAGCTTTGCCAGCTACGACACCAAAAGTGTTTTCTTCAATCCACAGTTAAGCTACCGCATCGGTGAACTGTCCAGCTTGCGTGTTCGTTATGGTTGGGACCGAAGCGAGATGACACAGCAGGACAACGAAACCAACGGAGCCGTTATTTCGTCAGAAATCGACCAAGGCAAGCGAACTGCCAGTTCGATTGGAGTGTCCTACATTTATGACAGTCGCATCGGTGGCCTGAACCCCAATGCCGGGGTTCTATTTGAAGTTGGCGTGGATGCAGCCGGTCTTGGCGGGGACAGCGAGTTCATTAAAACAACGGCCCGCGCCATCGCCCAACAGAGGGTTCTAAATGAAGAGGTGGTCCTTCGCGCCACTCTTGAAATGGGCGCGCTCAATTGGACTGGCGACGACTTTAGCCGTACGCTTGATCGTTTTGTACTTGGGCCTAGCACTTTCCGTGGCTTTGAACCTGCCGGTCTTGGCCCCCGGGATCTTTCGAACGGTCAGGATGACGCTATCGGCGGAAATTATTACTGGGTGGCAAGGTTCGAGTCTGATTTTCCACTTGGTTTGCCAGAAGAATTTGGTCTTCGAGGTGGCGTTTTCTATGATGTCGGCAACCTCTACAACATCGACAATGTGAATACGGCAGGGGCAGACATTGTCGGCTCGGGCGGTTCTATCCGACATGTTCTGGGCGTTTCAGTTCTATGGACTACACCGTTCGGGCCACTACGCTTCAATTTCTCCACAGCGTTGAAGAAAGAAGAATTTGACAAGGAACAGAATTTTGACCTGACCCTTCAGGCCCGGTTCTGATCAGGCATGGTTAGCTTGAAAAATGCAGTATTGCAGGGCCCGTTACGGGCCCTGTGCATTTTAATGACGTTGGCGGTTGTGCAGCCTGCTTTTGCTCAACAACTGGGCCTTCCGCAATCCGGCATTCTCACCATTTCCAGCGATAGATTGTTTTCAGAATCAGAATTTGGAAAGCGAGTGTTTCAAGAAATTGAAACGGAAGGCGCTGCTCTTGCTGCGGAAAACGAGCGCATTGTCGAAGAGCTAAGCAAAGAAGAAAAAGACCTGACCGAACAACGGGCGACATTAACAGCCGAAGAATTTCGTCCACTGGCGGAGGCATTTGACGAAAAGGTTCAGTCGCACCGCGAAGGCCAACGTGCCAAGTTGGATGCATTGGCCCGCCGCAGTGAAGAAGCCCGGTCCACCTTCACAAAATTAGCGGAACCGATTTTGATTGGGCTGCTGCGGGATGCAGGCGCGTCAATGATTTTAGAGCGGTCATACGTGTTTCTCAGCTCAGACGCTTTGGATATCACAGATGCAGCCATCGACCGCATCGATACTGTGATCGGCGACGGCGGCAACCAAAGGATTGACGGCGGGGAATAGGTTCGCTTGCCCTGAACGGGCTGTATTGTTAACCACGCCATAAAGAGACATCAGAAACAGGACTTCTGCCTCATGACCACGGATACCAAGAGTGCCGACATTCAGCTGATTCAGCGCATACTGCCGCACCGCTACCCGTTTCTTTTGGTCGACAAGGTCATTGAAATCGATGGAATTAATTCCGCTATAGGCGTCAAGAACGTCACAATGAACGAGCCGCACTTTCAAGGGCACTTCCCAGGTACACCGATAATGCCAGGTGTTACGATCGTCGAAGCGATGGCGCAGACGGCTGGCGTTATGTTGGGGGTTGGCATGGATGTGATCGACAGCGATCTGCTGATTTACTTCATGAACATAGACAAGTGTAAATTCCGCCGCAAAGTCGTTCCGGGTGACGTTCTGCAAATGCATGTTGAAACCTTGCGCGGCAAAAAAGGCGGCAAAATTTTCAAGTTCAATGGCCGCGCAACCGTTGATGGTGAGGTTGCAGCAGAAGCAGAATTCTCAGCCTATGTTGACTGGGACATGGAAAAAACGACATGAATGAAATTCACCCCAGCGCAATCATCGAAGACGGGGCGCAGATCGGGGCAGGCTGTAAAATAGGCCCGTTCTGCTACATCGGTCCGAAGGTGAGCCTTGGCGACCGCGTCGAACTGAAATCCCATACTGTTGTAATGGGTGAAACTTCGATCGGCGAAGACAGTGTCGTTTTCAATTTTTCTGTCATCGGGGAAATACCGCAAGACCTGAAGTTTGGTGGTGAAAATACGCGCCTGGAAATCGGAAAACGTAATCGAATCCGTGAGCATGTAACAATAAACGTGGGTACAGACGGTGGCGGAGGTGTGACCCGTATCGGGGATGATTGTCTTCTGATGGCCGGAGTGCACGTGGCCCATGATGTTCAGATCGGTGATCGAGTAATCATGGTTAACCAATCAGGTGCCGCCGGACATTGCATCATAGAAGATGACGCGATCATCGGCGGTATTTCAGGGCTACATCAGTTTGTGCGCGTTGGTCGCGGTGCAATTATCGGCGCCCTCACAATGGTGCCTAAGGACGTCATTCCTTACGGTCTGGTGCAGGCACCGCGCGGCGAGTTGGACGGACTGAATTTGGTCGGCCTAAAGAGGCGCGGTGTCCCGCGTGAGGACATTGCTGCGCTGCGAGCCGCGTTCAAAGAATTGTCCGAGGGGGAAGGCACTTTCATGGACAAAGCAGATCGGCTGAGCGGTTCAACAAGCGACTATGTCCGCGAGATTGTCGAATTCGTGACTGCTTCTTCCGACAGGTCAATCCTGACGCCGAGGAAATAGCTGAATGCTAGCTCTGATTGCAGGCACAGGAACTTTGCCAGATGAGCTGGCGTCTCAATTGAGTGAGCGCCCCCTGATATGTTCTCTGGAGGGTTTAGAACCCGAAAACCTCAAACCAGATCTGGTTTTTCCGCTAGAGCACTTGGGAAGCTTTATAGCGGAGCTGAAATCACGTGGCGTGACGGAAATCTGCATGGCAGGCGCAATTGATCGACCAGCAGTTGATCCTTCACGGATCGACGCTCAGACTTTGCCGCTGGTTCCAATAATTCAAAAAGCTATGATGTCCGGCGACGACGGCGCGCTGCGGGCAGCTATTAGTGTTTTTGAGAGTGTCGGTCTTGATGTCCGATCCGCCCATGAGATCGCGCCAGATATATTTCCGCCGTCAGGCTGCCTGACGCAGATTGAACCTTCAAAACGTGACTTGGAGGATGCAGATCGCGCTGCTGCAATAGTGCGCGCCATGGGTGCTGCCGACGTAGGACAAGCGTGTGCAGTTCTCAACGGGCAAGCTCTGGCCATAGAGAGCGTTTTTGGCACAGCGTGGATGTTACAGTCATTGTCACAACGCCCTGACGCTGGCGGCGGCGTTCTTTACAAAGGTCCGAAGCCAAATCAAGACATGCGAGTCGATATTCCGACAATTGGTCCCGAAACTATACCTGACGTTGTGGCCGCTGGTCTGGCAGGCATTGTTATAGAAAAGGGTAGTGTCATAGTTCTGGACCGCAAGCGCGTCATTAGTGAATGCGACCGAATGGGAATTTTTCTTCTAGTCCGAGAGCACTCAGCCTGATGCGCGTTTTTCTGGTCGCAGGTGAACCTTCAGGCGACCGCCTTGGTGGCGCCTTGATGGAAGGGTTGAAGGAACTTGTCCCTGACGTAAGTTTTGACGGGGTGGGTGGACCGCTGATGCAGGCTCAGGGCCTTGTTAGCCGGTTTCCAATGTCGGAACTCAGTGTTATGGGTTTGGTCGAGGTTCTACCAAAGTTTTTTCACCTAAAGCGCCGTATCTCTGAAACTGCCGAGGCGGTGCTTACGACGGAACCAGATGTATTAATCACTATCGATAGCCCGGATTTTTCGCTGCGGGTAGCCAAGATAGTAAAGGCCGGCAGCGACATCCGTACTGTTCACTATGTAGCACCGAGTGTCTGGGCATGGCGTCCGGGTCGAGCCGACAAAATGGCCAAAGTAATTGATCATGTTCTGGCGCTGCTACCGTTCGAACCGCCCTACATGGAACGCGCTGGGATGGCGTGCGACTTTGTCGGCCATCCGATCGCCAGTGAACCAGTAGCAACCCCACAGGATGTTGCAAGTTTTAAGGAAACCCACGATTTGGGCGACGCGCCAGTCCTAGTGGTGTTGCCCGGTTCGAGGCGCGGCGAGATCGAAAGGCTTGTCCCCAGTTTTCGTGGAGCATTGGAAATCTTTCTGTCCGTTCGACCGGATTTCCGCGTAGTGGTGCCAACCGTCGCCCCGACATCCGACCTAATAGGTACCATTGTCCAAGATTGGCCTGGTAACCCAGTGGTGCTGGACCCGCGAAATGAAAGCACAGATCAGGCTAGCGCCACCAAGCGAGAGGCATTTGCGGCCGCTGAGCTTGCGCTTGCGGCGTCGGGAACTGTGTCTCTTGAATTGGCGGCCCAGAATACACCTATGGTTATTGCATACAAGTTGAATTGGCTGACCCAGAAAATGGCCGAGCGAATGGTCAGGTTGGATACTTTCACGCTCGTAAACTTGGTATCTAAGACACGCGCCGTGCCCGAGTGTATGCTGGACGAATGCCGCCCGGACAGAATTGCGGCGGAACTAAACAAAGTATTGGAACAGCCAGACGCGCAACGCGAAGCCATGGAGGTAACCATGGACCAGTTGGGACGAGGTGGCGAACCCCCGGGGCTACGTGCTGCCAGGGCAGTTTTGACCCGGATGAGCGCCGGCAATGCTTGATCACATATTGTTTGCTCTATCGGCAGGTATCGCGCAGATTTCGACCAACCTGGACAATCTGGCGGTTCTCTTTGGGCTAATAATTGTCATGGGTCGAGGCCGGCCTGTTACTGGGTTCGCTGTGGCTCAGGCTATTTTGCTTGCTCTGGCAATGGGGTTTGCAGTCGGGTTGAGCCACACCGGTTACCCAGCCGCCATCGGTTATCTGGGGATCGTACCGCTGCTGCTAGGGACGCGAGGAGCGTGGCAACAGATCAGGAAACGAGAACAAGTTGAAACTCGGCCCCAAGGCGCCGTAGCCTCGGTAATTGTTTTGTTTCTAAGTCTGTCTTTTGACAGTTTCGCCGTATTAACCCCGTTATTTGCGGAATCGTCGCCTTCGTACAGATTGGCGGGGCTGATTGGCGCTGTAACCGCTGCAGCTGCGATGAGCCTTTTAGCCGCTTGGGGAGCTCCCAAAGCGCAGAGATTTGCGCCGCAGCTAGTACGGTTTGATCGAATAACACCCTACGTCATGATAGCCGTCGGACTTTATATCCTGTCCAACAGCGCGACCGACATGCTTTAAAGTCCCGGTTGTTTATCAATATCCACGCCAAATCCAGCCACCGCCAAATATCCGACTGCCTTCTGGCGCATAGAATACGCACGCCTGACCGGGTGAAATGCCTTCTTCAGGCGTCAACAGCTCAACTTCAGCTGTAGTTTCGGACAACGGCCTTACGATCGCTTCGCGCGGAGGGCGTGTTGAGCGAACTTTAACTGACAAGTTCCATTCGGCCCGAGACGTAAATGGCTCATCACCCAGCCAGTTTATCTCGCGCACCGGAACGGTGCGGGTCGCTAGCATCTCTTTCGGTCCGACCACCACCTGTTTTCTGTCCACGTCCAGCTTTACCACGTACAACGGCTCGCTTAGCCCACCTATTCCAAGACCACGACGCTGTCCGATTGTGTAGTGAATGACACCATTGTGTCGGGCCAAAATTCTTCCGTCCGCATGCACGATCTCGCCAGGTTCCGCAGCGCCTGGGCGTAATTTTTCGATAACGCTGGCATAGTTGCCGTTCGGAACAAAACAGATGTCCTGACTGTCGGGCTTGTCGGCTACTGAAAGCCCATATTTTGCTGCCATTTCACGTGTAGCGTCTTTCGAGGGTAGGTGGCCCAACGGAAAACGCAGAAATTCCAACTGTTCGGGGGTGGTAGAAAACAGAAAATATGATTGATCGCGATTTACGTCCTCGGCGCTGTGTAGTTCCGGGCCATTCGGGCCCATCTTGCGCTGAATATAGTGGCCAGTCGCCATGCAATCAGCTTCAAGGTCTTTGGCGGTCTCAAGAAGATCTTTAAATTTGACCCGCTCATTGCAACGAATGCAGGGCACAGGGGTCGCCCCCGCCAAATAACTGTCAGCGAATTCGTCTATTACGGCGTCTTTGAAGATGTTTTCATAATCCAACACATAGTGAGGAAAACCTCGTGCCTCGGCCACGCGGCGCGCATCATGGATGTCGATTCCGGCGCAACATGCGCCTTTCTTTGCCAAAGCAGCACCATGGTCATAAAGTTGAAGTGTAACACCCACCACATCGTAACCCTGATCCGCCAAGTCAGCCGCGACGACCGAGCTGTCCACACCCCCGGACATGGCGACAACCACCCGCGTTTCCGAAGGCGGTTTGGCAAAGCCAAGCGAGTTTAACTGGTTCTCAGCGGCGAAGGCCATGTGCGTTCCTGTCCGGGTTAAGAAAGACCGGCAGAATATAGGAAAATTCTAGACACTCTCAAGGGGTGGTTTCACGCCCTTTTAAGTAAGCTTGGTCCAGCCTTATCTAAAATAAGAAAGGGTCAACTTATGTATTTACAAAAAGTAGAGGGGCCGCGATCAGTTACTTTACCCGATGGCACCATTTTGACACGAGCAGATTTACCCCCCACCGAGACGAAAAGGTGGGTCGCCTCCAGAAAGGCGGTAGTCGTGCGTGGTGTGCTTTATGGTCTGATTTCCTTAGCAGATGCGAAGATTAGGTACGGTATCAGCGATGAAGAATTCAATACTTGGGTCGCTGCCGTCGCCAAACATGGCGTCGACGCCTTGAAAGTGACCGCGATGAAAAAATATCGGCAACTTAAAGGAGAAAAAAACTAATTGATTCAACGTTAACGGCAGATTAACCATTTTTGCTCAGGTTCAAAACCAGTTGAAGAATTTGACTAAATTGGAGCAATGAAATGCGCATACTTCTTGTCGAGGATGATCCGACCACGTCCAAAAGCATCGAGCTGATGCTGACACATGCTAATTTGAATGTTTACGCGACGGATCTTGGCGAGGAAGGAATAGATCTGGCCAAGTTGTATGATTACGACCTGATACTGCTGGACCTCAATCTGCCAGATATGAACGGGCACGAAGTTCTGCGCCAGTTGCGCATTGCGCGTGTCGAAACACCAATTCTCATCCTTTCAGGCACGGACGACACCGACAGCAAGATCAAGGGATTTGGGTTCGGTGCCGATGATTACCTGACGAAACCTTTTCATCGCGAAGAATTGGTTGCGCGAATCCATGCAATTATCCGGCGGTCAAAGGGACACTCTCAGTCCATAATTCATACCGGACAAGTTGCAGTAAACCTCGATGCCAAAACCGTTGAGGTCGAGGGTAAGACTGTGCACTTAACCGGCAAGGAATATCAGATGCTGGAACTTCTGAGCCTGCGCAAAGGTACAACATTGACCAAGGAAATGTTTCTAAATCACCTTTATGGAGGCATGGACGAGCCAGAGTTGAAGATCATCGATGTTTTCATCTGTAAACTGCGTAAAAAACTCAGCAATGCGACCGGTGGAGAAAACTACATCGAAACCGTTTGGGGCCGCGGTTATGTACTGCGTGATCCACAATCCGCAACTGGGGTCGAGACCCGGATGGCGGTCGGCGCCTGATTTTAACCCACCCAACAGGGTCTGAGTAACTAACCAATCTCTTGTCAGTACGACACTGGACCTTGCAATTTCCTCGCCCTATCACTGGTGATTAGAACGACGTGACAGGGCGAGGCCATGAGTAAAATACTTCCCGTATCCGAATTGACAGAAGAGGATGCGCGCAATGAATTGTCCCGCCTCGCCAAGGAAATTTTGCGGGCCAACCGTCTTTATCACGCCGAAGACGCTCCGGAATTGTCAGACGCCGATTTTGACGCGCTAAAACGCCGAAATTCAGAGATCGAAGCGAGATTCCCCGCACTGAAACGTCCTGACAGCCCAACGGATCTGGTCGGGGCAAAAGTTGCGGATGGGTTTGCAAAGGTCTCTCATGCTGTTCGAATGATGTCGCTGGGCAACGGATTCGATGACACGGATATTGCAGACTTTGACCGTTCAATTCGCAAATATCTGGGCCTAAAGGACGTTGCACCATTATCCTATACCGCGGAACCAAAAATTGACGGGCTGTCGCTTTCACTTAGGTACGAGCAGGGGCAGCTGGTGCAGGCTGCAACACGCGGTGATGGAGAGGTAGGGGAAAACGTCACCGAAAATGCTCGCACGGTCAAAGATATCCCGCAGAAAATTGACAACGCACCCGATATTCTTGAGGTGCGTGGCGAAGTCTATATGTCTCATTCCGACTTTGATGATCTGAATTCCCGGCAAGCTGCTTTGGGGGGAAAGACATTTGCCAATCCGCGCAACGCCGCAGCTGGGTCCCTGCGTCAACTGGATCCCGCGATTACCAAGTCCCGGCCTCTTCGCTTCTTCGCATATGCCTGGGGCGAATTGTCCGAACCGCTGGCTGCCACGCAGATGGCCGCAATTCAACGGCTTCGGTCATTTGGATTTCAAACAAATGCCCTAACGAGTTTATGTGGGTCTGTTTCTGAAATGTTGGAGCATTACCGGGCTATAGAGGCTCAACGCTCCACACTGGGATATGACATCGATGGCGTCGTATACAAAGTGGACGATTTGAACCTGCAGGCGCGGCTGGGTTTTCGGTCAACCACGCCCCGATGGGCCATCGCACATAAGTTCCCGGCAGAACTGGCATGGACCCGGTTGGAGTCGATCGATATCCAAGTCGGTCGAACCGGAGCCCTCAGCCCGGTGGCACGGCTACATCCGGTAACCGTTGGGGGTGTCGTCGTTTCCAACGCTACTTTGCACAACGAAGATTATATTGCCGGACGTGATGCCAAGGGAGGCGTAATCCGAGAAGGCAAGGACATTCGTGTCGGAGATTGGGTGCAGGTTTACCGTGCCGGTGACGTGATTCCAAAAGTGGCCGATGTCGATCTGTCTAAGCGCCCAGACGATAGTGTTCCTTACGCTTTTCCAAAGCGGTGTCCAGAATGTCAAAGCGATGCCATTCGCGAAGACGGAGATGCTGTAAGGCGATGTACCGGAGGCTTGATTTGCCCAGCTCAAGCTGTTGAAAAGTTGAAACATTTTGTTTCCCGAAAAGCGTTCGACATCGAAGGGCTTGGCGCAAAACAGATCGAGATGTTTCATAACGATCCGGTCCTTCCAATAAAAACGCCAGCGGATATCTTTACATTGGAACAGCGAGACGCTGGCAACCTGGCTCGTCTCAAAAACCGCGACGGGTGGGGGGAAACTTCGGCCAGCAACCTTTTTGCCGCCATAAATGAAAAACGGACCATTGAGTTGTCGCGCCTGTTGTTTGCACTTGGCATTCGCCACGTGGGTGAGGTAGGTGCGCGCGATCTGGCTTTGCATTACCTCAACTGGAACGCCATGGCGCGGGCAATTGACGCTGCGCGCCCCGCTGCGCTGGCCCAAAGACGCGCTGAAGATGCGGAGGAAGCAGAACGCATTGCGGCCACCGAGGAAGGCCGCCGTGCTCGTGTCAAAGAAGCACGCGAGGCCGCAGTTGTCCGCTATGATGTGCCAGACTCCGCTGCCGCTGCGTGGAGTGATTTGATCGGAGTTGACGGCATAGGGGCGACACTTGGATTGTCATTATCGGACGCTTTTGCAAACGGCGACGAGCGGCAAGCATTCGACGATCTTATCGGACACTTGACGATTTTATCGCCTAAAGCCCCAGCGTCAGATAGTCCTGTAGCGGGCAAAACTATCGTCTTCACCGGAACCTTGGAAAAGATGACGCGAGCCGAAGCCAAAGCACGCGCCGAAGCACTGGGGGCTAAAGTTTCTGGCTCAGTCAGTCAAAAAACAGATTTGCTGGTTGCTGGTCCCGGAGCAGGTTCCAAAGCCAAGAAGGCCGCTGATTTGGGGATCGACACATTGGATGAAGACGGCTGGCTTCAGCTGATTGGGGACGCATGAGCGGTCGTCCTGAACTTTTATTTCCGCTTTTTGCGGGTTTGGAAACGCTTGAGGGCGTAGGTCCGAAAACCGCGCAACTGTTAGGTCACTTGGGAATAAACTCACCTCGGGATGTTTTGTTTGCCCTGCCTTATGCTGTCGTCGACAGAAGACGACGTGACACAATACTTGGTGCGGATCTGCCCACGACGCTGACTGTTGAGGTTACGGTCGGTGCACACAGGCCCCCTCGGAATCGTGGCGGGGCTTATCGAATCCATGTTGAGGACAGCCAGACAAAATTCCAGCTTGTGTTTTTTCATGCTCGTGGCGAATACCTCAAAAAACTTCTTCCACAAGGATCAAGTCGTGTTGTCTCAGGGAAGATGGAATTATTCGACGGAATGGCGCAAATGGTCCATCCCGACCACGTAGTCGCCCCTGTTGATGCTGATGACCTGCCAGAATTTGAACCGGTCTACCACCTTACACACGGCGTAACACAAAAAACGGCTTACAAGGCCGCACAGAGTGCTTTGAAGAAGGTGCCTGAGCTTGTTGAATGGATTGACCCCAATCAGGTTTCAAAACAGAAGTGGCCGGATTGGGCGTCCGCGATAAAGGTCGCGCATCACCCAAAGGGTGCTGATGATGTCTCAACCTTTGCTCCCGCACGGGAGCGTCTTGCGTATGACGAACTGTTCGCACATCAACTTACACTTGCGCTCGCGCGACAACGCGAAAAAAAGGCGAGGGGAGTTGTAAGTGTTGGCAACGGTTCGCTGCAGGGCGTCGTTTTGAAAAGCCTTCCATATCGCCCGACCAAAGCACAGCAACGCGCTATTCGAGAAATCTCGGACGATATGGGGTCTGAGGCCAGAATGAACCGATTGCTACAAGGTGACGTAGGCTCAGGAAAAACGCTTGTGGCCTTTATGGCCTTGTTGGTCGCAGTTGAGGCCGGAGGGCAGGGCGTCATGATGGCCCCAACTGAAATATTGGCTCGGCAACACTTAGAAGGCCTGCGCCCGTTAGCAGAAGAGGCTGGTGTGGTGTTAGAGCTACTGACCGGCCGAGATAAGGGCGCCGAGAGGAAAGCCAAACTAGCTGCTTTGGCCCGCGGTGACATTCAGGTTCTCGTAGGCACCCATGCGGTGTTTCAAAGCGACGTTACATTTAAAGACTTACGTCTTGCTATCATCGATGAACAGCATCGTTTTGGCGTGCGTCAGCGAATGGAACTGTCTGAGAAAGGGCAAAGCGCTGACGTTCTGGTTATGACAGCGACCCCAATTCCACGCAGTCTTGCACTGGCGCAATATGGTGACATGGACGTTTCTGTACTGGACGAAAAACCTCCGGGGCGTAAGCCAGTCAAGACTGCAATCATAAGCGCCGAAAGAATAAATGATGTGGTAGACCATTTGCGGCGCGCCATCGCGGAAGGCAGACAATGCTATTGGGTCTGCCCCTTAGTCGACGAGTCCGAAGTATTGGACCTGACAGCCGCAGAGGAAAGATTCAAACGATTGAGGGCATTACTGGGCGATGATGACGTCGGACTGGTCCACGGACAGATGCCGCCTTCGGAAAAAGATGCTGCAATGGCAGCTTTTCAGGCAGGGCACATCAAGGTGCTGGTAGCAACGACAGTCATCGAAGTAGGTGTCAACGTTCCCAACGCCACAATTATGGTAATTGAACGAGCCGAGATTTTTGGTTTGGCACAATTGCATCAGCTTCGTGGCCGCGTTGGGCGTGGTGCGGACGCCTCTACCTGTTTACTTATGTACAAGCCTCCGCTGAGCGATGGCGGGCGGAAACGCTTGGAAGTCTTGCGAGAAACCGAAGACGGTTTCCGAATTGCGGAAACAGACCTTCAAATGCGCGGGGCAGGCGATTTGATAGGAACAGCACAATCCGGTCTGCCAAAGTTCCGAATTGCCGATCTTGAGCGGCAAGCGGGTCTGATGGCCGTCGCTCAGACAGATGCGCGGAATTTGCTGACCGTTGATCCCAAATTGACGTCTGATCGGGGTGAAGCTGCGCGCGTCCTATTGTGGTTGATGAAACAAGATCAGGCGATCCGTTTAATTTCAGTGGGTTAAGCAAAAGTTCCGATAAGTTCACAAATGTTCCCAAAAAGTTCTTTACCGACTCGGAAAAATGTGAGAACAAAAGGTCAACAAAGGATTAAAACTCAACCGGAGGTGAAACTATGCTGACCCAGATCAAGACCGCTTTCAGCCGCTCGCAAGCAACCATCTTGCAGGACGCTGCTGGAGCCGTGTCATTGGTGGTGATGCTATTGGTTGCCCTTCACCTTCCGACGGGCTTTTGAGCCTTTCTGCCTGCGATCTCGTGCCGAAGAAACCGCGCATGTCATCCCCATCTCAGTCAAGGGTGACCTGCCTGTCCCAAACCCCTTGAGGGGCCTGCCTCGGCCCCTGCGCGGAATTCCGGATCCCACGCGAGAAACGCAAAACCTAACGCCGCCCTTTCCGCCCGGAAGGAGCGGCGTTCTTTTTTACAACTGCCCGGTTTTCATGATTTCGAGTAAGGCCGACAGCACAGAATTTACTGCGACCGAAGCCAAAATCATTCCCATAACCCGGCTTATTATCGCGGCGCCTGAGTGCCCGATTAGACGGATAATAGGCTCTGCCAGCAACATCAGCACAAAAGCAATTGCTATCACGACAAGCATTACCATGGCGGTAATCCCCTGATCCGCAGCACTGAACCGATGGTTATCCGTAAGAATGACAATCGCCAACATTGCTCCGGGCGAAGCCAAAGACGGAACGGCCAAAGGAAAAATAGCAGGGTTGTGCTGATGCATTTTGTCGCCCCTGTCTTCTTCAGCCTGACGTCTTTCGATTTCCTGTTTGCTTTCGCCAAAAATCATGGTCAGCGCGAATAGGAAAAGGATGATGCCACCGGCGACCTGAAAAGAATTGAGCCCGATATCTAACGCCTCTATTAGAAGCTGCCCAAAAATAAGAAAAAACAACAACACCCCTGCGCTGATCAAAGAAGCAAGTAAAGCCGTTCGACGACGAGCAGCAGCTTCAAGACCAGCGGTCACCGCGATAAAAACAGGGATGGTGCCAATTGGATCAATGACAACCCAAAGGGTGACGAAATGTTCCAATAAATTGTCCAAATGAATTCACTCCGCGATAGCTTGACGGGAGGTTAAACAGAATTCTGCACCAACGCCACGATCAGGCGCAGTTGGCTTGTTCCGCCTGCTCCATGGCTTCGGCTGTCGCCTCCAGCGTCAATAAGATAGACGCGTGCCTGTTTTTGTATTCCCGGGCCGGCATTAGAACCTGCAGCCCATCAAATGGGGCATCCGGGGCAGGACCGTTCTTCTTCAGCATGGTAGCCAGTTGATCACGTGCGGTTTCCACCTGCTTTCGGGTTGAACCGATGATCGAGCTACCAACAACAGACGCGGAGGCTTGACCAAGCGCACACGCTTTTACGTCTTGTCCAAACTCGGCTATCCGTCCATCGCGCATTTTGACGTCCACTGTAACGGTTGAACCGCACAATGGCGCACGTTTCTTGACCGTCGCATCTGGGTTGTCGAGACGGTCCAACAGGGGGATATCTGCTGCTAACGCAAGGATGCGCCCGGAATAAAGCTTGATCAGATCGGTTTCGCCAGACATGGGTTTCCCTCGTTGACTGTTCCCCATACATAGTAGCCAAACGAATGGATGCAAAAGGTTTTTACCATGTCGCAAACTGCCAAATTTGATCCAACGTCGATCAAATACAACGAGGCGGGCCTTGTACCCGCCATCGCGCAGGACGAAAGCACAGGCGAAGTTTTGATGATGGCTTGGATGAACGAACAGGCCATACAACGAACAATTGAGACACGGCGTGTAACCTACTGGTCAAGATCAAGAAAAGCGTTTTGGATAAAAGGCGAAAGCTCTGGTCACGTGCAAGAACTTGTCGACTTCCGCATCGATTGCGACCGGGACTGTCTTTTAGTTGTGGTGCGTCAAACAGGAGCTGCTTGTCATACCAATCGTAGAACCTGTTTTTATACTGCCGTGAGGGACGGCAAAGAAGTTGAGTTGATGGCCCCTATGACTTAAATTGCGGGCTGGGCACTTTCCTCTGGCAAAGAAAATCAAAGGCCAACCAGCTTTCTGATGCCTGCGGGTGTCGCGCCGTCGTTTCGATATTTCTCTATGGCACGCGCGTCATCGCGCTTTGCAAGACGCTTGCCGTTTTCGTCCCGAATCAGCTTGTGGTGAATGTAAATCGGGGTGGGT
Source organism: Ruegeria sp. YKSD179 (assembly GCF_059612885.1). NCBI lineage: Bacteria > Pseudomonadati > Pseudomonadota > Alphaproteobacteria > Rhodobacterales > Roseobacteraceae > Ruegeria > Ruegeria sp. YKSD179. The sequence continues at coordinate 196,648 of NZ_JBXWRL010000004.1, forward strand.
AAGTCCAGCAATACTTGCAGCAAGACGTGTATCCGGGTGGCTTCAAACAGGTCTTGCCCACGTACAACATGTGTTATTCCTTGCTCACCGTCGTCCACCACGACGGAAAGGTGGTACGAAGTACCCATATCTCGTCGAGACAGCACGACGTCACCTATGGTATTTTCCATTTCCTGGGCAGAGAACTCAATAATCCCGGTTTCGCCTCTGGGACCTTGCCCACGTTCTTCAAATCTGGCTATTTCGCCACCTTGAATACTGAGCAAAAGCTTACGCGCCTCGCGAACTGCTTTAGCGATATCCAACCTAAGCACTGTGTCAGTTGGTCGTCTTTGATCCGGGGAAAAATTAGCTGCCCCCTTTGAACGACAGGTTCCAGGATAGATTATACCATCGGGGCCAATTAGAGGCGCGCCTTCCTGAGGAGCGTTGACAGCGGCAGAAATGTCCTTGCGATTGCAAGTGCATGGGTACAGAAGGCCTTTAGCCCACAATCTATCCAAAGCGCCCTGATAAAGGTCCAAACGTTCGGATTGCCGCATCACAGGAGTTGGCCATCGCAGACCTAACCAATGCAAATCGTTGTAAATCTGCTGCTCCCAATGCGGCCGGGCCCGAGATTGGTCAATATCCTCTATCCGCAGCAGGAATTCGCCCCTTTTGGACAGCGCCGTATCATAGGCCAACAATGCCGAATACGCATGGCCAAGGTGCAAAGGGCCCGTAGGCGAAGGCGCAAATCGTGTTCTGAATGTCACGTCTTTTCTAATACATACACGTCAGACTTCATGTCCATACCCTGCAGGTGCGGCCCGTTTTCACGAAACAGCAGACGGGCATGACCCATATCAAGCCAATCACTGAGCCTGGTAGTGTAACTGGGATCTGCCAAAGTCAGATTATTGAACGAAAAGGCCAGAAAACCGCCCTTGGGCAACGCGTTCATCAATAGATCAAAAGTTCCCGGAGGCGCTGCGCCGGTGCCAATTACTCCGATCGCAGTAATTGCAGAATAGGCTCCCTGCTTCAATGGATTGGGATCGGTAATATCGAAATCCTCAACATGGCGATATACACCTTTATCTTCAGCGCCTTTCAGCATTTCAGGTGTCGGATCCATTCCATCAATCACATTGTACCCGACCTTGCTTAGCGCCAGTCCAGACAGGCCGGTTCCACAGCCGTAGTCCAGTATAGGAACGTCAGCATCTGGCATTTTGGACCATAACGCTTCGGCAACACGTGTTGGTGTAACGTACCCATTTTCGCCAACATCGTCATCGTAAGACGAGGCCCATTTGCGATAATGCTCTTGGGTATCCTGAGGAGAATTCAGATCGTAAACGTCTTTGAAGTTTTTGTTGCTCATGGCCTCATTTTAGGCGGCGTTAATGCGTCGCGTCCAGCCGCCAATGCGACAACCAATCGGTCCAAGCCGCTTTTGCGCGATCCGTGTAGGCCTTGTAGCGGTCCTTGCGTCCACGGCGTCCACCTTTGAGGCCGTCGACAGGTCGAAATAAACCAAAATTTACGTTCATTGGCTGAAAGGTCTTCGCTTCGGCTCCTCCGGTGATGTGATGTATAAGGGCGCCCATCGCACTGTCCTGCGGAACGGCGGGAATTTGACGCCCCAAAATCTCGGCCGCAGCAAACCGTCCGGCCAGAAGCCCCATTGCGGCGCTTTCGACATAACCCTCGACCCCTGTGATTTGACCGGCAAATCTGATGTTCGGACGGGATTTCAACCGCATTTGCTCATCCAGCAGCGTGGGTGAATTGATAAATGTGTTTCTATGGATACCACCCAATCGCGCGAAACTGGCATTCTCCAGCCCGGGAATCATTCGGAAAACATCTGCCTGTGCGCCGTATTTCATCTTAGTTTGAAATCCTACGATATTGAAAAGTGTTCCAAGCGCATTATCCCTGCGCAATTGCACGACGGCGTAGGGTTTAATATCCGGATGGTGCGGGTTAGTCAGGCCAACAGGTTTCATCGGCCCATGTCGCAATGTTTCTCGGCCTCGTTCGGCCATCACTTCGATCGGCAGGCAACCATCAAAGTACCCGGCAGTTTCACCTTCGTGGAATTCTGTCTTTTCGGCAGCCAGCAGCGCGTCAATGAAAGCCTCATATTGATCTCGGTCCATGGGACAATTCAGGTACGCTGCGCGCTCCTCTTCGGTTTCACCTTTGTCATAGCGCGATTGCATCCAGGCTTGGCTCATGTCGATGCTGTCTGTGTAGACTATGGGCGCGATTGCATCGAAAAACGCTAATGCGTCAGATCCGGTTTCGGATTTGATTGCCGAACCCAGCGAAGTCGACGTCAGTGGGCCAGTAGAAAATATCCAATGCCCATCTTCCGGTAAGCAGGATATTTCCTCTGAATTTAATGTAACCCGGGGATGGGCTAGAAGTTTGGCGGTCACCTCTACTGCAAATGGGTCACGATCTACAGCCAGCGCTCCTCCGGCGGGTAAGCGGTGCGCGTCGGCAGTGGTCATAATTAATCCATCAGCAGCGCGCATTTCCCAATGTAGCAAACCAACTGCATTCTGCTCATCATCGTCCGATCGAAAGGAATTCGAACACACCATTTCCGCAAGGTTCCCGGTTTGGTGCGCAAAAGTGCCAACTTTGGGTCGCATTTCATGAACAACAACGTCAACGCCCATTTCCGCCGCTTGCCAGGCGGCCTCGGACCCAGCCATGCCGCCGCCTACAATGTGTAATTTCTGTGTCATGTGCAGCCACATAGGGCACAGACACACTGCGTGCAACGCACGTTTACAGGTAAATTTTTGGGTAATCTTGGGGTCGCCGCTGCGGGAATGTCTACGCCGGTGAGAGAAACCGGCTTGGAGGGACCTTCCGCCGACGGCGACCCAAAAGTGTCCTTAAGGCCTTAGCCTTGTTCCACCTTTGCCACACTGTCGCCCATTTGAAAAGCAAAAAAACACCACGAGCCGCGAAAATCGTTTAAAATAATGGTCTTATTGCTTCCAATTAGGAGGTCTTTTTTCGATAAAGGCGTTTATTCCTTCCTCGGTATCTCTATGAAGCATATTCTGCGCCATCACCTCGGCAGCGTAAGTGTAAGCCAGATCTGTAGGCATTTGAATTTGCTGGTAAAATGCTTCTTTTCCCACCTTTACTGCTGATCCTAACTTTTCAGCAAGGCGTTCCGCCAACGCGTTTGCTTCTTGATCCAGGCTTGACTCAGATACAACCCGATTGATCAGGCCTATTTCAGCGGCTCGACTTGCCGTAATGAAATCACCGGTGGTCAGCATCTCAAAAGCAAGTTTTCGCGGAACGTTTCTACTGAGCGCAACCATGGGCGTAGAACAAAACAGGCCGATATTTACTCCATTAACACCGAAACGCGTACTGTCGGCTGCTATGGCTAAATCGCATGTTGCGACCAACTGGCACCCGGCCGCAGTGGCAATACCATGGATTTGCGCGATAACTGGTTGCGGAAGACTTTGGATTGACATCATCATCTTAGCGCAGCGGTCAAACAAATCTTGAAAGTATGCAAGCCCCCCGTCTTCCGCTTGCCGACCTTGCGTCATCTGTTTCAAATCATGGCCAGCACAGAAGGCCTTGCCTGCACCACTTAGGATCACAGCACGAATAGATCGATCATCTCGGAGCGAATCGAGTTGGGCTTGAAGGGCCGCCAACATTTCATCACTCAAGGCGTTCAGGCGCTCTGGAGCATTCATAGTCAAGCGCGCCACCGCGCCAATGTCGTTACGTTCCAGAATTGCCATCTTGCCCTCCTGCTGGCTGTTGGCCAACTCTAGGGCGGTACGGCAAGGAGTGAAAGTATGTCATTGGCTCTGAACAAAAAAGAATTGGCTGAATACCTGGTGCAGGTTTTTCCACAGGTTCATCAAGATTTTGTAATCGAGGAACTAACAGAATCGGGTATCACCATGCGCCTTGTCGTGACTGAACGACATCTAAGACCAGGCGGAACGGTGTCGGGACCGTCGATGTTTGGTCTGGCTGACGTAAGTGTTTATGCTATGGTGCTTGCTCGAAAAGGACGCCAATCTCTTGCCGTAACCACCAACAGTTCAATGGACTTTTTGCGCAAACCGATCGGCGGGGTGGACTTAATTGCGAAATGCCGGCTTCTAAAACTTGGCCGCAGTCTGGCTGTCGGAGACGTGCTTATGTTTTCAGAAGGTTCAGATGACGTTGTTGCACGTGCAAGTTTAACCTATTCCACTCCACCGGCAGGTTCAGCTGCAGCGTCATTTGGATAAAAAAGGCCGGGGACAAACCCCGGCCAAGGAAGAGGTCCCAATGAAATGGGACTGGGGACAATTCATTTCATCCAGAAGTAAAGGCCGATTTCGTCATGGGCTTGAAATCGCGTCAATCCGACGTCGCGCAGTAAACGATCGTCTAGTTTGCCAAGGTTCACGCGACTACGGCGGCGCTGCTCCCATTTTGTGACAGTCGCTGCAAATTGCACGGCCAGGGCTGCGATAAGAGGCAGCCGAGGGCTGTCATTCAGCAGTGCAAGGGCAGGTATGTGCATTGAGCGTGTCATCTTGAGTATCCTTTCAAATTGTATTGACACAAATATAAGACATTCGGTACAATTGTGGGTACATTCAAAATTGTGTCGAAATCAAAGAAAGAATTGTAATGGATACAATTTGGCCGGAGTCGTTGCCTAGGGCAAAGGGTGCAAAATATACGCTGGTTGCCGATACAATTAGAAAAGCAATCGAAAACAAAACACTGGAGGTTGGCGCTAAACTTCCTCCGGTCCGCGAACTTGCGTATCGCTTACGAATAACACCGGGAACCGTAGCGAGAGCTTATACAATATTGACGGACGAGGGGCTGCTTCTGGCCGAGGTTGGGCGCGGTACATTCGTTGCTCCGCCGAAATCTCCGATTTTGGATGATGTTTGGTCTCGACAACTGCATTTACTGGAAGAAAAAAACGAAAATCATGTGAGCCTGTTCAGCCCGCGTCTGGCAGATGTGGGGCAGGTGGCCTTGATCCGGGAATGCCTGCAAAAAGTGGCAAAGGCCGATCCCTGGTTGTTTTTGAACTACCCGACCCGCGACGCGTATAAACCGATGCGGCAGGTGGTAGCCGAGTGGTTGTCTGATTTGCCTCTTGGGGCATTGACCCACGACGATATTGTTTTGACACATGGAGGACAGAATGGTCTGTGCTTAGTATTTCAGACCATCCTACAAGGGGCAAAACCAGTCGTGCTGGTTGAGGACCTGTCCTACGCCGGGTTCCGTCGGGCAGGAGAATTGATGCGCGCCGAAGTCATCGGCATCAGAATGGACAAATGGGGCGTCGATCCCGATGCCATGGATCATGTGCTCCGACAGACCCCCGCGCAGGCGGTCTGCGTTTCTCCAGAGGTGCAAAATCCTACCGGCCTGCACACTCCACTGGAACGCCGTAAAGAAATTGTCGAAGTGGCACGCCGTCATAACGTTCAGATTGTGGAAGACGATTGCTACCGCATGGGTGAAGCACGTGAACCTAGTTTTCGCGCATTGGCGCCCGAGCGCGGATGGCACGTTTCGTCGATTTCAAAAATACTGACACCTGCCTTGCGTATCGGTTTCGCCATCGCCCCAAGAGAGCGCAGTGCAGATCTGAGGCGGTCGGCCGAATACGGTTATTTCGGATTAGCCCAACCTCTTGCCGAGTTGATTCGCCTGCTTTTATCAGACCCACGCACGCGCGAAGTAGCCAGTGATGTGCGCAAGAGGATGGGTGAGTATGTGCGGGTTGCCGTTAATGTTCTGGGTGGTTTTGATCTAAATTGGGCGCCAGACGTTCCTTTCCTGTGGCTCAACCTGCCAGCGGGATGGCGTTCTGCTGCATTTAGCAGAGCGGCAGAAAGAGAGGGTATTCAGTTGCGTTCGGCCGATGAATTCGCGCTCCGAGATGGCCGTGCCCCGAATGCAGTACGCATCGCCGTCAATGGCCATGTGTCGTTAAATCGGTTCGAAAATGCGATGGTGCGTTTGCGGACTTTGCTGGACAATCCACCGGAACAAATCAGCGTTTGACATCTCACGCCAAGGGATCCGGATCGCCAAAAAAACCAGCAAGATGCGCTATTTGCCCTTGCTTATTCAATTGAACAAAATCATGTCCTGAAACCATGACGCTACCGTCGGGCGCGATCATGCGCCACGTGAAATGGACGACATCGTGATGAACAGTGGGAGCACTGATAATTTCAACACGCCCTTTCGTATCCTTAAGGACATTGCCGATGTGCTCACAGAGTTGCTGCCTGCCTCCGACATCAGCCGTGGGGTCCACATATCGTCCATTCTCGGCAAAACAATGGTCCAACAATTGGGAACGTCTTTCGGGATCGGTTTCCTGCCAGGCTGCGCCGTAAACCGTGATCGTATTATTTATTTCTTGCATCGAAAGCTCCTAAATCCATTGGATGAATTTATAAGAAGATTAGCAGCCCTCGCGTGAATGCAACAACATCCCAAAACTTGGGGTATAATAATACCTATTTTTTATCCATTTGATATTTAACAATAAAATAACACCAACGGCGCTTGACGTGAAATTCCACTCGATCTAAATACCCTTCATCGAATTTGGACCGGTCTGCGATCAGGCCGGTCTTTCACATCAAACAGGATTGTCCTGACATGAAAACCTTTTCTGCAACTCCTGCAGACATCGACAAGAAATGGATCCTGATAGACGCAGAAGGCGTCGTTCTGGGTCGCCTTGCCTCGATTGTCGCCATGCGTCTGCGTGGCAAGCACAAAGCTTCGTTCACACCGAATATGGATATGGGCGACAACGTCATCGTTATCAACGCTGATAAAATTCAGATGACCGGAAAGAAGCGCGACGAAAACTTCTATTGGCACACTGGCCATCCGGGCGGCATCAAATCGCGCACCAAACAGGAAATTCTTGAAGGTGCGCACCCCGAACGCGTTGTAACTCAGGCAGTAAAGCGCATGCTGCCCGGTAACCGCCTGGCACGCCAGCAGATGACGAACTTGCGTGTCTATGCTGGTGCCGAGCATCCTCATGAGGCGCAATCGCCCGAAGTTCTGGACGTTAAGTCCATGAACAAGAAAAACACCCGGAGCTAATGACCGATGGCTGATCAGATCAATACTCTAGAAGAGCTGAGCGCCGTTGCAGGCGTCGAAACCGTGGCTGAAGAAACTGTCGCACGCGAACCAGTGCGTGACGAACTGGGCCGCTCATACGCAACGGGCAAGCGCAAAGACGCTGTTGCACGCGTTTGGATCAAGCCGGGTTCCGGCAAAGTCACTGTAAATGGTAAAGATCAGGACAAGTACTTCGCTCGTCCGGTTCTGCAACTCATCCTGCGCCAGCCATTTCAGGTTGCCGGCGTTGAAGGTGAATTCGATGTTGTCGCAACCGTCAAAGGCGGCGGGCTGACAGGCCAGGCTGGCGCTGTTAAGCACGGCATCTCAAAAGCCCTGCAGCTCTATGATCCGAACCTGCGCGGCGCTCTGAAGGCCGCTGGGTTCCTTACACGCGACAGTCGCGTTGTTGAGCGTAAGAAATATGGTAAGCGCAAGGCGCGTCGTTCGTTCCAGTTTTCCAAGCGCTAATTCGCTACGGACTACAAAAAAGTTTAAAGGGCTCGCTGCGCGAGCCCTTTTCTTTTGTTTGACTATTCTTCGTAAACCAGATTCCACGCCCCACCTTCGACCACGTTGACAAACACAGTATCGGCACCTTGGTGATCATCCGGCCCGTAAGATATATGATTCCCGACTAGTTCATCATTGTAATCAAGCGCTTCCATGGCAGAAATAAAGCTATCATGGGTCAAATCTGGACCGGCTGCCTCTAACGCCATGACCATCATTTCAGCAGCGGAATAACCCAGCATCGAAAAGCCAACCGGATCTTCCCCGGTAGCTGCTTTATACTCGGCGATAAAAGCCGCAGGGGCGGGCTCATCGGCTCGCGCCCAAAGATCCAGCCACGATGCAGCTGCATAGAAACCATCAGTGACACCACCAGGAACCTGAGCGACGACAGTCAGAAAGCTTGCTGAAGTGCCAAGGAACTTCATATCGTTAAGTCCCATTTTCTTTGCCGTTCCAGCCACGGTGATCGCTTGGCGGACGCCAAGGGCGATAGTCACGATATCGCAACCTTCGTCCTTTAACTTGCTCAGCGAGCCGACAAAATCCGTTTCGTCAGGTTTATGGGTCGTTTCAGTTCCAAACTTGATCCCGGCTTCTTCCGCTCCCGCCTTACTACCTTCGAGAATTTCCTGACCGAAATCTGTGGGCAGGTACATCGTGCAAACGGTTTGAGACCCGAACTCGTTGGCCAAGTATTTCACGCCGATCCGGCTTTGGTCAAAATAGGTAGAGAAAGAAGTGAACTTGTTGTCCATTGGCTCCTGCAACATTTGCCGGGCCGCGGTAAGGGGCGCTACATTTGGAATACCCTTTGGGTCCAATAGCTTAAAGCCTGCAACATTCATTGGTGTACCCAAAGATTGGAGCATTGCGAAAACCTTATCTCGGTTCAACAGCTTGTTGTAACCTTGCATCGCCCGAGGCATTTGGTACCCGTTATCTTCGACCAAGTAACGGATTTTTCGACCATGAACGCCACCTTCGGCGTTGACGCGATCAAAAACCACGTTCGCGCCTTTGGTTGCTGGCACACCCACCGCAGCAAAAATCCCGCTAAGGTCGCTTACAGAGCCGATGACAATCTCGTCATCCGTTACACCCTGAGTTTCCGCCCAGATTGATGTAGTGGAAACTGCCAAAGTGGCGGCTGTCGCCAAACCTTTCGTCAAGTTTCTCATGTCTCTCCTCCCTTTGAACCTCTATCTAATTGTACATGTCATCAATGAGATGTGAGTGTTTCTTCTCCACCAGTCCCCGCTTTAGTTTCATGGTGGCCGTCAGTTCGTCATCTTCGGCGGTTAACAAGACATCAATCAGCCGAAAGTCTTTTATTTGTTCGACGCGGGCAAATTTTTCGTTCGTCGCAGCGACTTCTGCTCCAATCAGTTTTTTTATCTCTTGCGCAGCGCACAAAGAGGCAAAGTTGGAAAATGGAACCTTATGATCCTGCGCAAATTTTTCGACATGTTCCTGATCAATCATGATCAGTGCGGTCAGAAATTTGCGACCATCGCCAATGATGACAGCATCCGAAATGTAGAGACTGAATTTCAATCGACTTTCGATCTCGGCAGGAGTGATGTTTTTGCCGCCAGCCGTGATGATAATATCCTTAGATCGCCCGGTTATCGTGACAAAGCCGTCATTGTCCATCTTCCCCAAGTCACCTGTGCGCAACCATCCATCCGCTGTGAATGTCTCGGCCGTCTTTGCATTGTTTCTCCAATAACCCTGGAAAACATTCAGGCCCTTGATTTGAATTTCGCCATCTTCGGCAATCCGAATATCGCTACCAGCAACGGCTTTACCGATGGTGCCCGGTTTGTTGGCTTCAAGTGTGTTTAGCGTCGCGATCCCGGACGTTTCCGTCATTCCGAAACCTTCAATCAAAGGGACACCGATGGCCCAGTACCATTTCAGCAATTCGGGGGAAATCGGCGCCGCGCCCGAGCCACCGCGACGTAATCTGTCCATTCCTAACATTCGTCGCAAGTTTCGCAGAACAAGCTGATCCCAGATCCAAAATCGCACTGCAACGTAGATCGGTACCGGATTGTTTTTCATGCTGTATTCCGCCCGGTCCATCCCTACCTTCAAGGCCATTTCAAAGGCTATACGCCCAGTTACCGAGGCCTCTTGCTTCATTATTTGAACCTGAGAATAAATCTTTTCCCAAACCCGCGGAACAGCCGTAAAGGTCGCCGGAGAAACCTCTTGGAGGTTGGCAAAAACGGTTTCTGGACTTTCCGCAAAATTTACTGTGGATCGCGCCGCTAACGGAAAATAGATCGAAACGTCACGTTCAAGAATATGACACAGGGGCAGAAAACAAAGCTGCTCATCCGAAGCCAGCGTAGGCAGTGAGTGCGCACCCGCCTCGATTGCAGCCAAGATGTTTTCGTTACTCAACATCGCGCCCTTAGGTTGGCCCGTGGTGCCGGAAGTATAAACAAGGATCGCCGTGTCTTGCGGCGTCGTTTTTTGGATCTCAGACTCGAACCATCCGTTCTCATGAACTTCGACCTGATTACCAATTGCGTACAGGTCCTGAATCATTAGGCACTTTGGATTATCCAGATCGTGCAAGCCTTCGTCTTCTAGGATTATCACCTTCAACAGGCCAGGGACTTCGTTTTCGATCTCAAAGAACTTGTCCAGCTGTTCCTCGTTTTCAACGATCAAAAACCGGCTGTCGCTGTCGGCGATCAAATATTGAAGCTGACTGGCAGAGTCCGTTGTGTAAACACCCGAGGCAATGCCGCCAACGCACTGTATGCCCATATCGAACCACGCCCATTCCTTGCGGTCCTCAGACAAAATTGAAACGACTTCGCCGCGCTTCAATCCTAATTCTCGCAAGGCGAGGCCGATCCACTTTGCATGTTTCCAGTAGTCAGACCACGAATAGGACTTCCAAATACCCAGATCTTTTTCCCGATGGGCTGTTCGGTCACTTAGCTCAGTGCAGCGTTTGTGAAACAGCTCGCCAACCGTTACGCATCCATCAACGCGCAACGGGCGTTGACCGGGTGTTGCGTTGAAACTGACCCCATTGATAATTTTCTGAGCGGGCAGGGTGCTGGCATTCATCTGGTTCATCTCCAGGTCTTTTTCCGCTTCCAACGGCGATTTTCGCGAGCACCTTCTTCTTGAACGCCCAGATAAAAATTCTGGATGTCTTCGGATTTCATCAAATCCTCTGCTGAACCATCCATGACGATCCGCCCAAGTTCCATCACGTACCCATGATGGGCCAATTCCAACGCCGCGTTGGCATTCTGCTCGACAAGCACCATGGTCATTTTTTGCTCGTCGTTTAGTCTCCGCAAAATGCCGAAAATCTCCTGCACGAGTATTGGCGACAATCCCAGTGAAGGTTCGTCCAACAACATGATTTTAGGGCTAGCCATCAAACCGCGACCGATTGCCAACATTTGTTGTTGGCCACCTGACAGTGTACCTGCCTCTTGCTGCCTGCGCGCTTTTAGAACCGGAAAGTAGTGAAAAACCAGTTCCCGATCCCTTTCGATTAGGGACTTATCGGATATTGTATATGCACCTAGAGTGAGGTTTTCATCCACTGTCATCAAGGGAAAAACCTCGCGTCCTTCGGGAACGTGGACGATGCCCCTTTGCACCACTTCGTGTGGTTCCAATCCCTGAATATCCTTTCCGTTCAGATTGATACGGCCCTTTTCTGGGTCCATAACCCCCGAAACGGTTTTCATTAAAGTAGTTTTTCCAGCGCCGTTGGCACCAAGGATCGAGACAATCTGACCTTCCAGAATATCAATGGAAACGCCTCGGATCGCTTGGATTGGGCCATAAAAACTTTCAATGTTTCGGATCATAAGGATTGGGTCGTTCATGAGGCTTTCCCAAGATACGCTTCAATCACAGCCGGATGGGATTGCACATGTTCTGGCGGACCAAGCGCCAATTTTGCGCCGTCAGCCATCGCTAAAACTCGGTCCGAAACACCTGAAACGAGCCCCATGTCGTGCTCTACCATCAACACAGTGATACCCATCTGCTTGCGGATATCATCGATCCACCAGCGCATGTCCGTAGTTTCTTCGACCGACAAACCCGAGGCAGGCTCATCCAACAGCAGAAGTTTGGGGTCTGTTGCCAAGGCTCGGGCAACCTCTACAACCTTCCTCACGCCATAAGGTAATCCCGAAATCATTTTGTCGCGAAACGCTTGGAGGTCGAGAAAGTCAATTATTTCTTCGACTTTTTCACGGTTCTTAATCTCTTGCTGCCTTACGGAAGGTAGGAAAAGGATTTCTGAAACCAAGTTCGTTCGGCGGTGCCGATGGCGCCCGACCAATAGATTCTGTAACACGGTCGCGTGCTCAAAAAGTTCGATATTCTGGAAAGTCCTTGCCACTCCGTACGATGCGACACCAGACGGTTTCACCCGCAACAAATCATGCCCATCAAACCGGATTGACCCAGCGAATGGATCATAGAACCGCGATATAAGGTTAAAGACTGTGGATTTACCCGCGCCATTAGGCCCCACAATGGCGAAAACTTCTCCTTCTTCGACTTCGAAAGACAAATTGTCGACGGCCGTGAGACCCCCGAAGTTCAGGGTGACACTTTCAAATTCTAGCAAACTCACCTTAGGCGCTCCGTCTTGAGGTACGACTTCTGGCGTTTGAACATTTCCTTTCTGTAAAATGGAAATAACTCGAACCAAGTTCGAATTTTCAACCAACGACCGTACATGCCCAAGGGTTCGAAAAGGATGAAGGCGATCAAGATCATGCCAAAGATTCCAAATTCAAGCCCGGGAATGGCTACGGCATTTCCGCCAAATATCGCGCCGACATATTCCTTTGAGATGGAAAGGAATTGCGGCAAGAAGCCAACCACAATGGCACCAAGAAACGCTCCATGGATTGAACCTAATCCTCCAATCACAATCATCATCAGCAGTTGGATCGAAATCAGAACGCTGAACGTTTCGTTGTTGAAAGCTCCGGCATAGAGACCCATCAATGCTCCGGCCCAACCCGTTACAGAACAGGACAAAGCGAACGAAATCATCTTGGTCCGCGCAATGTCCACGCCCATTGCCTGAGCGGAAACTTCTGAATCTCGAACGGCGATAAAACTGCGGCCTAACGGCGCCCTTAACAAATTGATATACCCTATTGTAACCAATAACGTAACACCGAGTACCAGCCAGAAGAACTCAACTGGCGTAGCCCATCGATCCACCAGTTTGCCGAATATCTCGACGCCTCCGACAAATTTACCGGTGACGCCGCCGGTGATCGGCTCAGCCAGCACAATGATGTCGTCCATCAATATTGAGAGAGCCAACGTGAAAATCGCCAGATAAATACCATGCAGCCGCAGAGCAGGGATTGCGACGGTAACACCAGCTACTCCCGTCAAAATACCAGATAAAGGAAAAGCCAGCAGAAAAGGAACGCCAGCTTCGATCAGAGCCACGTTTGCATAACAACCGAATGCCAGAAAAGCCGCGTGCCCAAGGCTCACCTGACCTGTATGGCCAGTCAAAATCATCAAACCCAGGCCGGCAATTGCCCAAATCAGAACATTGGTCAACTCGCCCAGAAAGAAATCATCCAGCAACCATGGGGCAGAAAAAACCAAAGCCAGAAGAAAAAGATAGAGGCTTAGTTGATATCCATCTTTCCAAGGGCGAATGTCCTGAATGTAATTTGTTTTGAACACAAATCTCATGTAGCTAGACCTTTTTAGCCCGTACTTGGCTGAACAAACCGTTGGGACGAAAAATCAAAACAGCCAACAACAACGCATAGGGCGCAACCTGGCTATAGCCAGCCGCAATATACCGACTGGCAAATGGCTCGATCACGCCAACAATAAGACCGCCAGCTAAAGCACCGGGCAAACTACCAAACCCTCCAATCACTGCAGCAGCAAATGCTTTTATTCCCAGCAAGCCCGTGGTTGGATCAACCGATCCCTTGGCTGCAAAAAGAATGCCTGCAATACACGCGACAACACCGGCCAAGGCCCAGATTACACCCTGAACCTGTTTGACGGGGATACCCATGTAATAAGCAGCCAGTTGGTTTTGTGATGCCGCTTGCATCGCGAGGCCCAGCTTGGTTCGGCTAAAAAACAAGTAAAGCCCAATAGTCAGCAATAAAGTGACGACAATGACGGCAACGTCTTCCAAGCCAAGAACTAGCCCTCCAAAACGGATATCCTTTCCCGCCAGCGGGTTTTGCAAAGTTTGCGGCTCATGCCCCCAGATCAATCCGGCAACAAAACGTATTACAAATCCCATGGCGATGGTAAGAATTACAACCGCCGACTGGCTTTCGCCAAACAGTCTTCGGATGATCAGACGATCCACAAGATACCCGACAGCTGCCATGATGCTTAACGAAATCGGCAAAGCCATCCAGAAGGGCAGCCCCATGTACTCTGTATTCGTCAGTCCGATGGTTACAAAAGCGCCCAGCATCATAAAGTCGCCCTGCGCAAAGTTCACGGCTTCTGTTGCTTTGTAAATCAACACAAAACCGAGAGCGATCAGGCCGTACACGCAGCCATTCGCCAGCCCGCTGATAAGCAGCTGTGCGTTATCCAAGCTTTCCCTCCCGTTGCCTGCGCGCCCGGCGACGTTGGCGCCCCGATCTGGTGTTGGGCTTGGTGTTACTATGGCGTGATAATGACCTTGCCGTCACTCTTTTTCAGCGCACTTGCAAGGTTCGGTACAACTTCGCTCAATCTAAGCCGCTCGGATACATCAGTTTTCCAACGACCATCGGCAAATCGGGCCTGCACCTCGGCAACCACGCGCATTTGCTCTGCAGGGGGCGTCGACATCATCCATCGGGTCAGCCAGAACCCTTCAATTCGTTTGCTCATAAAGATCATTTGCCCGGATTGCGTCAATTGAGGCATTTCGCTGCTGAGCTTTCCATATATAACCCAGCGAGCACCGTTCGGCATGGCGCAAAACAGCTGTTCAGACAATTGATCGGCCACTGCATCCAAAAAGACCCGTGGTTTCATGTTGGTGCTAATAGACGCGAAGTGATCTTTGATCTTTGGATCCGAAGTCACCAATACTTCGACGGCACCAAGTTCTTTCAGTGGTTGAACAGTTTCTGGCCTGCGCACCAATGCGATCGGACTCAATCCTAAATCTCGACCCAGACTACACATCAATTTTCCCAACTGGCTGTTAGCCGCAGAAATCACAAAAGCGTCGCCGTCATTTCGCGCCAAGTCGACCATGGCCATCGCAGTTAAAGGGTTCACGATCTGGGATGCTCCATCTTCATCAGAAATGTCGGGCCGCAATGGGATGCACATTTGACCTTGAGTTACGACATACTCTGCCCAAGCCCCTGATCCTGCCGCAACAAAAGCAACACGTTGATCCTGGAGCGTTTCGGCACCAGCACCAGTTGCCACTACATCGCCGCAACCCTCGAATCCCGCCGGAGCACCTTTTATCCGCGGTTGGCCGTATTCACCCTTAATAAAGTGCATATCCGATGGGTTAACCGAAGCCGCCCGCAACCGGATTAAAACCTGCCCAGGCCCGGGCGAGGGTACCGGTAATTCAGCTTCGGATAGCCAATCAGAAGCATCTTTTATCGTCGGTTCTAGCGCCGTACCGGAATATCCGCCGTGGTTTAGTACAACGGAATACATTGTTGCGGGTAAGGTGTTCATGTGTTGATCCTGTTCAAAATTTATTGAAATATAATCCGTATTGTTCACAAAGGCGCCTTAATGGCAAAAACCAGATAAAATATAACTTATTCAATTTTCAGTTGTTCGAGGAAATAAAATTAGCAACTTGCCCGGCGATGATGCCATAACCGGCAGTGGAAGGATGACCACAACCATCCGGCATATATTTCGACCAATCCTGCGGTGTTACAACAACTTTCATAATGTCGGCACGGTTTTGAAATACTACTTTTAGAGTTTCGATCGTATTTTCGTAAATTTCAATATCTTCAGCAGTACCCGGTATCAATACTATGACCGGCTGAATTTGATGTTCTTCTGCAGTAGTTACAAATCGTTCAAGCACAATATTAAGGTCCTTCATAAACGGTGCAAATTCATCAAACCCTTGCGACCTTTTGATGAGGGCCCACCTAAATCTGTTAGTTCCAAAGTACTCAATTAGCGAAATTGAGTAAGGAAACTTAGCGCGAGGCAGCGTCCAATAATCGGTAATAGCCAATCCTTCGACAATTTGGGTCATTTCTTCTTGATCAAATACGGTAGGGTTATTCGGATTTTCCACGAATTGACCAGCGCGGGAATACGGCTTGAAGCCGAAGTGGAAAGTCGGGTTCCCGCGCAGCGGATAATAAGAGTTCAACATTCGATAAATGTTGTCGCCAATAAAGGCCAATACTGCGATGTCAGCATCCTGCTCTGCTTCAGCCGTCAATTCGAACTTATGCACCGCCTGAAGTATACCATAGCCTGAGACCCCATGATTTATGACTTCGGCATGCAGTTCACTGGCGAGCAGATTTGGAAAGCAGAATGCGTCGCCAACTTCGTCGCCATGCGTAAAAGAATCCCCATAAGTTAATATCTTGAGGCCTTCTGCTGACGCAGGTGTCAGCCGACTTCTATCCTTTTTGTATGTAACTTGCACTGGTTCACCAGAACAATCCAACGCCTCATCTTTGCGGCTTGAAGGGTTATTCCATCCAAGCGCTGCATCATAGCGATGTTCGAGCCAATGCTCGTAAGTGCCCCAGTTTGCGATTAGGTCTTGATTTATCCTTTCTACATCTGAAAACACTCTGCCTTTCGACTCGGATGTCCTCGAAAGTGCAAACCCCAGAACTTCTAAAAGCAAAATGAGAACACAAAAATTTACTAGGCAGCCGACTCATAAAACTCGATCCACAATCGTATCGAGGCCAGTTTGATCATGGCCATGAAGTTGCGTGACGTTTTCTCGTACCGGGTTGCGATACGTCGGAATGAGGCTTTGAGGCGTCCGAAGAACCGTTCGATCTTGTTGCGCTCTTTGTAGAGGTCAGCGTCAAAGTCCTTTGGGAGCTTGCGGTTTGATTTGGATGGGATCACGTCGATCGCGCCCTGTTCCC